>NZ_JBHVEE010000056.1:0-59807 GCF_042802415.1 Streptomyces sp. NPDC057486
GACCCCGTCACTTCGGTGACGGGGTCGGCCCTTTTTTCCGGTCTTTTCCTCGAACCACCCGATCCGAGACCTTCGCCACACCGGCGACCGGTTCGCTCCCGCGCCCGATTTGGCTGTAAGGGGCAAGAAACCGCAGGTGGGCGCGGGATCACCGGCTGTTCACCGGGGCTGCGCGCGGGGTCCGTCCTCACATGGGCATCACGGGTCGCTGTGCAACCCTTCAACGAGTCACGACGTCGTACGAAGTGGCGACAAGGCGACACAACCAGTGCCCGAACACCACAGCAGGGGGTAGCCGGGAGCAAGCGAGGATCGAGGGAGACGGATGAGCGGGCAGAGCGGCAGCAGCACCCGGATACGCGCCACCGGCAAGCGCCGGAGGAAGCCGTCCCGCCGCCGCAGGGCCACGGTCATGGCCGCCTGGACCGCGGCCGGTGTGGTCGTCGTCGGCGGTGCCGGGCTGGGATACGCGTACGTCAAGCTCAACGACAATCTCAAGGCCGTCGACATCAACGCCGCGCTCGGCAAGAACCGCCCCGTCGACGTCGACAACGGCTCGCAGGACATCCTCGTTCTCGGCTCCGACTCCCGCTCCGGCGCGAACTCCGCCTATGGCGTGGACGAGGGTTCCGCCCGCTCGGACACCGCGATGGTCGTGCACGTCAACAAGGGCCACAAGACCGCGAGCGTCGTCTCCATCCCGCGCGACACCCTCGTCACCCGCCCCGACTGCACGAGCGACACCACCGGTGAGACGGTCGCGGGCGAGCGGCGCGCGATGTTCAACACGGCGTACGAGGTCGGCGGCCCGGCCTGCGCGGTCAAGACCGTCGAGTCGATGTCCGGCATCCGCATGGACCACTACGTCGAGGTCGACTTCACCGGTTTCAAGAAGCTCATCGACCAGCTCGGCGGCGTCAGGATCACCACCACGCAGGCGATCGACGACTCCAAGAGCCATCTGCATCTGCAGCCCGGCACCCACACCCTCGACGGCGAGCAGTCGCTCGGACTGGTCCGCACCCGCAAGAGCGTCGGCGACGGCAGCGACCTCGGCCGCATCCAGCTCCAGCAGGCGTTCATCAAGGCGCTGATGGAACAGGCGAAGAGCGTCGGGGTGTTCTCGAACCCCAAGACCCTGTTCGATCTCGCGGACACGGCGACGAAGGCCGTCACCACCGACTCCGACCTGGGTTCGGTCAAGAAGCTCACCGGCTTCGCCACCGGTCTCAAGGGGCTCGGCTCGAAGAACGTCACCATGGTGACGATGCCCGTGCAGTACGACCCGGCCGACCCGAACCGCGTCATACCGCTGGAGGAGTCCGCGCAGCAGGTGTGGACCGCCCTCAAGCACGACAGGCCGATCCCGGCCTCCGCCACCGAGAAGTCGGCGGGCGACAAGGGCGAGGCCGGCAAGGTCGTCCAGTAGACCTCCGTCACATCAGTAACAGGACAGTCACGATGTGTTCCCGAACGGTCGGGAATAGTTGCGACCCGCCCCCGGTTTTGGGAGATACGGCCGGTCCTGGCAGACTGGTACGTCGGCCCCGGTTCACGGATGCGCAAATCCGCGCGTGCGACCCGGCGCCCTCCCGAACCTAGGAGACACCCTTGAAGCGCGACATCCACCCCGAGTACGTCGAGACGCAGGTCAGCTGCACCTGTGGCGCGTCGTTCACCACCCGGAGCACCATCGACGGCGGCACCATCCGCGCCGACGTCTGCTCCGAGTGCCACCCGTTCTACACGGGCAAGCAGAAGATCCTCGACACCGGTGGCCGTGTGGCCCGCTTCGAGGCCCGCTTCGGCAAGGCTGCAGGCTCCGCCAGCAAGTAGCGAGCTCATGCGCCGGTTCTTGGCGCCCTCTTCCGGGGGCGCCAAGGCCGGCGTTTTTTTCCGGCCGGGTGTACGGGTCCCCCGCACCCCGCCCGGACAGCACGACGCCGTGCAGCAGGCATATCGAGTAACTTCCCCAAGCTCTTGATGAGCAGGGGATACCCCACCCCCCAGGAGCCCCCGATGTTCGAGGCGGTCGAGGAACTGATCGGCGAACAGGCCGATCTTGAGAAGAAGCTCGCGGATCCCGCGGTCCACGCCGACCAGGCCAACGCGCGCAAGCTCAACAAGCGCTACGCCGAGCTGACCCCGATCGTCGGTGCGTACCGCTCCTGGAAGCAGACCGGTGACGACATCGAGACCGCCCGCGAGCTCGCCGCGGACGACCCCGAGTTCGCCGCCGAGGTCAAGGACCTGGAGAGGCAGCGCGAGGAACTCACCGAGAAGCTCCGCCTCCTCCTGGTCCCCCGCGACCCGAGTGACGACAAGGACGTGCTCCTGGAGATCAAGGCGGGCGCGGGCGGCGACGAGTCCGCCCTCTTCGCCGGCGATCTGCTGCGCATGTATCTGCGGTACGCCGAGCGCATCGGCTGGAAGACCGAGATCATCGACTCCACCGAGTCCGAGCTCGGCGGCTACAAGGACGTCCAGGTCGCCGTGAAGACCAAGGGCGGCAACGGTGCCATCGAGCCCGGCCAGGGCGTGTGGGCCCGGCTGAAGTACGAGGGCGGGGTGCACCGCGTGCAGCGCGTGCCGTCCACCGAGTCGCAGGGCCGCATCCACACCTCCGCCGCCGGTGTGCTCGTCACGCCCGAGGCGGAGGAGGTCGATGTCGAGATCCACGCCAACGATCTCCGTATCGACGTCTACCGCTCCTCGGGCCCCGGCGGCCAGTCCGTCAACACCACGGACTCCGCCGTCCGCATCACGCACCTGCCGACCGGTGTCGTCGCCTCCTGCCAGAACGAGAAGAGCCAGCTCCAGAACAAGGAGCAGGCGATGCGTATCCTGCGTTCGCGACTGCTTGCCGCGGCCCAGGAAGCGGCCGAGCAGGAAGCCTCGGACGTCCGGCGGAGCCAGGTGCGTACCGTCGACCGTTCCGAGAAGATCCGTACGTACAACTTCCCGGAAAACCGGATCTCGGACCACCGCGTCGGCTTCAAGGCGTACAACTTGGACCAGGTGCTCGACGGGGAGCTGGACGCCGTGATCCAGGCCTGTGTCGACGCCGACTCCGCCGCCAAGCTCGCCGCCGCATAAGAACGCCAGCCCCGCCCGTAAACCCGTACGGAGAACCGCGATGAACCTGCTGCTCGCCGAGGTGGCCCAGGCCACCCAGCGGCTGGCCGACGCCGGTGTACCCTCGCCGCGATTCGACGCGGAGGAACTCGCCGCGTTCGTGCACGGCGTCAAGCGGGGCGAGCTGCACCAGGTGCCGGACGAGGACTTCGACGCCCGGTACTGGGAGGCCGTCGCCCGCCGCGAGGCCCGTGAACCGCTCCAGCACATCACCGGCCGCGCCTTCTTCCGCTACCTGGAGCTCCAGGTCGGCCCCGGTGTCTTCGTGCCCCGCCCGGAGACCGAGTCGGTCGTCGGCTGGGCGATAGACGCCGTTCGCGCGATGGATGTCGTCGAGCCGCTGATCGTCGACCTGTGCGCGGGATCGGGCGCCATCGCCCTCGCCATGGCCCAGGAGGTGCCGCGCTCGCGCGTGCACGCCGTGGAGCTGTCCGAGGACGCCCTCAGATGGACGCGGAAGAACGCCGAGGGGTCACGGGTCACCGTGCACCGCGGAGACGCTCTGACGGCCCTTCCCGAGCTCGACGGCCAGGTCGACCTGGTCATCTCCAACCCGCCGTACATCCCGCTCACCGAGTGGGAGTACGTGGCACCCGAGGCCCGTGACCACGATCCGGAGATGGCGCTCTTCTCCGGCGAGGACGGCCTCGACACCATCCGCGGCATCGAACGCACCGCGCACCGCCTGCTGCGCCCCGGTGGCCTCGTCGTCATCGAGCACGCCGACACCCAGGGCGGCCAGGTGCCGTGGATCTTCACCGAGGAGCGGGGCTGGGCCGACGCGGCCGACCACCCCGATCTGAACAGACGGCCCCGGTTCGCGACGGCCCGCAAGGCCATGCCGTGACCGGCGCCCCGTACCCGCACGACCCGTACCCGTCATACCCGTACATGCTTGAGGAGGCCGGCTGATGGCACGGCGATACGACTGCAACGACGCGACCGACCGTACGACGGGTCTGCGTGAAGCCGCGTCCGCCGTCCGCCGCGGAGAACTGGTCGTGCTGCCCACCGACACCGTGTACGGGATCGGTGCCGACGCCTTCAGTACCGAGGGCGTCGCCGACCTGCTCGACGCCAAGGGCCGCGGACGCAACATGCCGACCCCTGTCCTGATCGGCTCCCCGAACACCCTGCACGGCCTCGTCACGGACTTCTCCGAGCAGGCCTGGGAGCTCGTCGACGCCTTCTGGCCGGGAGCCCTCACGCTCGTCGCCAAGCACCAGCCCTCGCTCCAGTGGGACCTCGGCGACACCCGCGGCACCGTCGCCATCCGGATGCCGCTGCACCCGGTCGCCATCGAACTGCTCACCGAGGTCGGCCCGATGGCCGTCTCCAGCGCCAACCTCACCGGACACCCGGCTCCCGAGGACTGCGACGCCGCCCAGGAGATGCTCGGCGACTCCGTCTCCGTCTACCTCGACGGCGGCCCGACGCCCGGCATCGTGCCGTCCTCCATCGTCGACGTCACCGGCAAGGTCCCGGTCCTGCTGCGGGCCGGAGCCCTCTCCGTGGAGGAACTCCGCAAGGTGGTACCAGACCTCGAGGTGGCCAGTTGACCGCCCCTGAGGGGCGTGGCATAGCGGGGCGGACCGACACTTTCCGCATCCTCCACGTCAGCACCGGCAACGTCTGCCGCTCGCCGATCACCGAGCGGCTGACCCGCCATGCCCTGGTGGACCGGCTCGGCGACCCGCTCAGCGGCGGCCTGATCGTGGAGAGCGCGGGCACCTGGGGGCACGAAGGTGCCCCCATGGAGGCCAACGCCGAGATCGTCCTCGCCGACTTCGGCGCCGATGCCACCGGCTTCGTCGGCCGCGAGCTCCTCGACGAGCACGTGATCCGCGCCGACCTCGTCCTGACCGCCACCAGGGACCACCGCGCCCAGGTGATCTCGATGGGTCACTCGGCCGGCCTGAGGACGTTCACGCTCAAGGAATTCACCCGGCTGGTCCGGGCCATAGACCCCGCGACGCTGCCCGACGCGCGCGACGAGGGCGTCGTCGAACGCGCCCGTGCGCTGGTCCGTGCGGCCGCCGCGCTGCGCGGCTGGCTGCTGGCTCCCACTGCCGAGGCGGACGAGGTCTACGACCCGTACGGTGCCCCGATCACGTTCTTCCGTTCCATCGGCGACGAGATCAACCAGGCGCTCGACCCGGTGGTCACCGCGCTGACGGGCGTACCGGCCCCGCACTGACGCGCCCGGGCAGTGGGCGGGCGCACCCGTACCGGCCTACATTGGATCCGACGCCAACCCTCCCCAGGCCCGGAGCCGTCAGATGTCGGTCACCACTCCCGCCGCACCGTCCTCCGCCCCCGTCACCGCCCTGCCGCAGGACTTCGGCGCCCTGCTCCGGGGAGACCCGGAAATCGCCGACGTGCTGCTGGGGGAGCTGCACCGGCAGTCGAGCACGCTGCAGCTGATCGCCGCCGAGAACTTCACCTCGCCCGCGGTCCTCGCCGCCCTCGGCTCGCCGCTCGCCAACAAGTACGCCGAGGGCTACCCCGGCGCCCGCCATCACGGCGGCTGCGAGCTGGCCGACGCCGCCGAACTCATCGCCGTCCAGCGGGCCACCACGCTCTTCGGAGCCGAGCACGCGAACGTTCAGTCGCACTCCGGCTCCTCGGCCGTCCTGGCGGCGTATGCGGCCCTGCTGCGCCCCGGTGACACGGTCCTCGCGATGGGACTCCCGTACGGCGGACATCTCACCCATGGCTCGCCCGCCAACTTCTCCGGCCGATGGTTCGAGTTCGTCGGGTACGGGGTCGACTCGGAGAGCGGCCTGATCGACTACGAGCAGGTGCGCACCCTGGCCCGGGCGCACCGGCCCAAGGCGATCGTCAGCGGTTCGATCTCGTACCCCCGCCATCCCGACTACGAGGCGTTCCGCGAGATCGCCGACGAGGTCGGCGCGTATCTGATCGCCGACGCCGCGCACCCGATGGGCCTGATCGCCGGGGGAGCGGCGCCCAATCCCGTGCCGTACGCCGACGTGGTGTGCGCCACCACGCACAAGGTGCTGCGCGGGCCGCGCGGCGGCATGATCCTGTGCGGGGCGGAGCTGGCCGAGCGGATCGACCGGGCGGTCTTCCCGTTCACCCAGGGCGGCGCGCAGATGCACACGGTCGCGGCGAAGGCGGTCGCGTTCGGCGAGGCGGCGACTCCGGCGTTCACCACGTACGCCCATCAGGTGGTGACACACGCCCGGGTGCTGGCGGCCGGCCTGGAGGCCGAGGGGTTCGAGGTGACCACCGGCGGCACGGACACCCATCTGATCGTCGCGGACCCGGCGCCCCTGGGCGTCGACGGCCGCACAGCCCGCGAACGGCTCGCGGCGGCGGGCATGGTCCTGGACACCTGCGCGCTGCCCTACGGGGACGCCCGGGGCATCCGGCTCGGCACGGCCGCGGTCACCACCCAGGGCATGAACGACACCGACATGGCGCGGCTCGCGGTGCTCTTCGGGGCCGCGGTACGTGCGGAAGGCGACGTCCGCGCCGAGGTGAGGGAACTGGCCGGGAAATATCCTCCCTATCCGGGGTAGACGCGGTCCATGCAACCATCACCCGTACTTCCGTGTCCTCAACCATGGGGCCGACGTAGTTAAGGTGTGGGCTGAGATGGCCGGCGATATCTGTGGGGCAGCCCGTGCGTGATTACTTGCTGACACTCTGTGTCACGGCCGCGGTGACCTATCTGCTCACCGGCCCGGTGCGAAAGTTCGCCATCGCGGTCGGGGCGATGCCCGCGATCCGTGCGCGTGACGTCCACCGAGAACCGACACCGAGGCTCGGTGGCATCGCCATGTTCGGCGGGCTGTGCGCCGGCCTGATCGTCGCGGCCCATCTGTACAACCTGGACAGTGTGTTCCAGCTCTCCAGCGAACCGCGGGCACTGCTCTCCGGTGCCGCGCTGATCTGGCTGATCGGCGTCCTCGACGACAAGTTCGAGATCGATGCGCTGATCAAGCTCGGCGGGCAGATGATCGCCGCCGCGGTCATGGTCATCCAGGGTCTGACGATCCTGTGGCTGCCGATCCCCGGTATCGGCACGGTCGCGCTCACCCAGTGGCAAGGGACGCTGCTCACCGTCGCGCTGGTCGTCATCACGATCAACGCGGTGAACTTCGTCGACGGCCTGGACGGTCTGGCGGCCGGCATGGTGTGCATCGCCTCCGCCGCGTTCTTCCTCTACACGTACCGGCTCTGGTACGGGCACATGATCGAGGCGGCCGCCCCCGCGACGCTCTTCACGGCGATCCTGATGGGCATGTGCCTCGGCTTCCTGCCGCACAACATGCATCCCGCCCGGATCTTCATGGGTGACTCCGGCTCGATGCTGATCGGTCTCGTGCTGGCCGCCGGTGCGATTTCCGTCACGGGCCAGGTCGACCCGGACGCGATGAAGCTCTTCGCGGGCAGTGAGCGAGAGGCCACGCACGCGATGCTGCCGGTCTTCATTCCGCTGCTGCTGCCGCTGACGATCATCGCGATCCCGGCCGCGGACCTGGTGCTGGCCATCGTCCGGCGCACCTGGAAGGGCCAGTCGCCGTTCGCCGCGGACCGCGGCCATCTGCACCACCGGCTGCTGGAGATCGGCCATTCTCACAGCAGGGCCGTGCTGATCATGTATTTCTGGTCGGCCCTGATCGCCTTCGGTGCGGTCGGCTACTCGGTGCACTCGGCGTCGCTGTGGATCGTGCTGGTGGTCATGGGGCTGAGCGCGGTGGGACTGGTCCTGCTGCTGATGCCCCGCTTCACACCGCGCGCCCCGCGCTGGGCGGAGCGCTTCGTGCCGCCCCGCTACCGCCGCTGGGACCGGCGGGGCAAGAGGTCCTCAGCCGCGTACGAGGCAGAGCGGGAGCCCCAGGAACCGCAGATGGGGCAGCTGGACGAGCACGAGCCGCGGGAGCCGGCACGCGTCGTCGTCGGTGTCTCCGGCGTCAACGGAGCGACCGCGATCGGACCCCGTTCGCGTTCCTCGGACAGTCGTAAGGCTGATTCCGCCCGCTGACGATTCGGACACCGAGGGGCAATACCGGACAGGGAAGTGAGTTGCCTTGCTCACACGCGCGGATTAGCTCTCACGTGTGACAGCAAGCACACTTTCTTGGTAAAGACCTCATCAAATAGTTTGTGATACCGTTCACTAAGCCCGGTGACACAGCCGAAGGACCCTAGTGAGTCGGTCCATTGGCCCGAGGCATCGACTCGGACCGGGCCTACGCTCGTCCATGACGACACACTGCCCATCCCCTGCAAGCGGAGCTGCCGCCATGCCGTCCAACGACGTCCGGACTCTCCTTCAAGCCGCCGTACCCACCGCTGTCGCCGGCGCTGTTGCCGTTGCCGTCAGCGCTGGCGTCGCCGGTGGCAAGGGAGCCCTCGGGGCGCTCGTTGCGACCGTCGTGGTGGTCCTCTTCATGGGGATCGGCCTCGTGGTTCTGCAACGGACCGCCAGGTCCCTGCCTCACCTGTTCCAGGCGATGGGGCTGATGCTGTATACGGCTCAGCTTCTCCTGCTGTTCATCTTTGTCGCCGCATTCAAGAACACGACGATGTTCAACCCGAAAGCTTTCGCGATCACTCTGGTCGCGCTGACTCTCGTGTGGATCGGCGCGCAGGCGCGTGCGCATATGAAGGCCAAGATCCTTTACGTCGAGCCCGAGTCCGACCAGGGCGACAAGCCCACGAACACGGGCCCGAAGGCGTGAAGGGTAGGGGCGGAATAAGTGCAGGTTCGAGACCCTGCTATCGTCCGGTTCCAACTGCGGCACTGCGGGCGCGGGCATGTGAGCTGACGCCTGCTCGATCGCGAGGCTCAATGCCTGACTGCCGCTCACACATCCGTAACACCAGTCCAGTGCCGAACCGCGGCTGCGCGCCGCGCCGACACAACGAGGTTGCCGTACCTATGCGCCACGCTGAAGGAGCCCGCGGTGAGTGCTGACCCGACACAGGTGCTCGCCTTCGAGACCGATTGCCACATCTTCTCCGGTTGTGGTTTCCCGGGTCCCGGCTTGCACTCTTTCCTGTTCGAGCCGATCTTCGGTGACGCGGACAGCAACGTCTACTTCAACAAGACGATGCTGCTGGCGCTCCTCGGTACGGTCATCATCGTCGGCTTCTTCTGGGCCGCCTTCCGCAAGCCGAAGGTCGTCCCGGGCAAGCTGCAGATGGTCGCCGAGGCCGGTTACGACTTCGTCCGCCGCGGCATCGTCTACGAGACGCTCGGCAAGCGCGAGGGCGAGAAGTACGTCCCGCTGATGGTGTCGATCTTCTTCTTCGTCTGGATGATGAACCTCTGGTCGATCATCCCGCTCGCCCAGTTCCCGGTGACGTCGATCATCGCGTACCCGGCGGGCCTGGCGGCGATCGTCTACGTCCTCTGGATGAGCATCACCTTCAAGCGCCACGGTTTCGTCGGCGGCTTCAAGAACCTGACGGGCTACGACAAGTCGCTCGGCCCGGTGCTGCCGCTGGTCATGGTCATCGAGTTCTTCTCGAACGTCCTCGTCCGGCCCTTCACGCACGCGGTCCGACTCTTCGCGAACATGTTCGCCGGTCACACGCTGCTGCTCCTCTTCACCATCGCCAGCTGGTACCTGCTGAACGGCATCGGTATCGCCTACGCGGGTGTCTCCTTCGTGATGGTCATCGTGATGACCCTCTTCGAGCTGTTCATCCAGGCTGTTCAGGCGTACGTCTTCGTGCTCCTGGCGTGCAGCTTCATTCAGGGCGCTGTCGCCGAGCACCACTGATCGCGCCTCCCCTCCCCCCAGTCGTCCGGTGGCCAACCCCCACCGGTCCGTGAAAGAGAAGGAAGAACTGGCATGTCCCAGACCCTTGCCGCCGTCACCGGTTCCCTCAGCTCCGTCGGATACGGCCTGGCCGCCATCGGTCCCGGCGTCGGCGTCGGCATCATCTTCGGTAACGGCACGCAGGCTCTCGCTCGTCAGCCCGAGGCTGCCGGCCTGATCCGCGCCAACCAGATTCTCGGCTTCGCCTTCTGTGAGGCGCTCGCCCTGATCGGTCTGGTCATGCCGTTCGTCTACAGCTGACGAACTGCGACTAGTCCGTTCCGACGAAAGGCACTGATGTGAACCCCCTGGTTCAGCTGGCGGCCGAAAAGCCCGAGAATCCGCTCGTTCCGCCGCTCCCTGAGCTCGTCATCGGTCTGATCGCCTTCGTCATCGTCTTCGGCTTCCTCGCCAAGAAGCTCCTCCCGAACATCAACAAGGTTCTGGAAGAGCGCCGTGAGGCCATCGAAGGCGGTATCGAGAAGGCCGATGCGGCCCAGACCGAGGCCCAGAGCGTTCTTGAGCAGTACAAGGCTCAGCTCGCCGAGGCCCGCCACGAGGCCGCGCGCCTGCGCCAGGAGGCTCAGGAGCAGGGCACCGTGATCCTGCAGGAGATGCGGGCGGAAGGCCAGCGGCAGCGCGAGGAGATCATCGCCGCCGGCCATGCCCAGATCGAGGCCGACCGCAAGGCCGCGGCTTCCGCGCTGCGCCAGGACGTGGGCAAGCTCGCCACCGACCTGGCCGGCAAGCTCGTCGGCGAGTCCCTCGAGGACCACGCCCGGCAGAGCCGCACCATCGACCGTTTCCTCGACGAGCTCGAGGCGAAGGCCGAGGCTGTCCGATGAACGGCGCGAGCCGCGAGGCACTGGCTGCCGCACGTGAGCGTCTCGACGCGCTGACCGACAACACGTCGGTGGACGCGGCGAAGCTCGCCGAGGAGCTGGCCGCCGTCACGGCGCTGCTCCACCGCGAGGTCTCACTGCGACGGGTCCTGGTCGACCCGTCGCAGGGCGCCGAGGCCAAGGCGGAGCTGGCCGGACGACTGCTGCGCGGTCAGGTGGGCGGCGAGACCGTCGACCTGATCTCCGGCATGGTCCGCTCGCGCTGGTCGCAGTCGCGTGACCTGGTCGACTCGGTCGAGGAACTGGCGAGCACCGCGGATCTCACCGCCGCCCAGCGCAGCGGGGACCTCGACGACGTCGAGGACGAGATCTTCCGGTTCGCCCGGATCGTCGCCTCCGACAAGGAGCTGCGCGCCGCGCTCACCAACCGGTCCGCGTCCGCCGCTGCCAAGGCTGAGCTGCTGCGCAGCCTGCTCGGCGGCAAGGCACGGCCCACCACCGAGCGCCTCGTCGTGCGGCTTGTGACCCAGCCCCGGGGACGTAGCCTGGAAGCGGGACTCGAGTCCCTCTCCAAGCTTGCCGCGGAGCGCCGGGACCGCATGGTCGCCGTGGTCACGTCGGCAGTGCCGCTGAGCGATCAGCAGAAGCAGCGCCTCGGCGCCGCACTGGCGACGATCTACGGTCGGCCGATGCACCTGAATCTCGATGTGGACCCGGCGGTCCTCGGCGGGATCGCGGTGCGGGTCGGTGACGAGATCATCAACGGCAGCGTCGCGGAGCGCCTCGACGAGGTGTCCCGCCGCATGGCCGGCTGACACAGCGCAGCAACAGAACAAGCAAGACCAGCGGCCCGGTTGGGCCGTGCAGAAATTGCAGAAGATTCCTGGGGGTCGGCCCCCAGACCCCCTTAAGAAACTTCGGGCCCAACAAGGAGAGCAGGGAACCCAGATGGCGGAGCTCACGATCCGGCCGGAGGAGATCCGGGACGCGCTGGAGAACTTTGTCCAGTCGTACAAGCCGGACGCGGCCTCGCGCGAGGAGGTCGGTACGGTCAGCGTTGCCGGCGACGGCATCGCGAAGGTCGAGGGTCTTCCCTCGGCCATGGCGAACGAGCTGCTGAAGTTCGAGGACGGAACCCTCGGTCTCGCCCTCAACCTCGAGGAGCGCGAGATCGGTGCGATCGTTCTCGGCGAGTTCAGCGGAATCGAGGAGGGCCAGCCGGTGCAGCGCACCGGTGAGGTGCTCTCCGTCGGCGTCGGCGAGGGTTACCTCGGCCGCGTCGTCGACCCGCTCGGCAACCCGATCGACGGTCTCGGCGAGATCGCGACCGACAGCCGCCGCGCCCTCGAGCTGCAGGCCCCTGGCGTCATGGTCCGTAAGTCGGTGCACGAGCCGATGCAGACCGGCTACAAGGCCGTCGACGCCATGGTGCCGATCGGCCGCGGCCAGCGGCAGCTGATCATTGGTGACCGTCAGACCGGTAAGACCGCTCTGGCCGTCGACACGATCATCAACCAGCGCGACAACTGGCGCTCGGGCGACGTGAACAAGCAGGTGCGCTGCATCTACGTCGCCATCGGCCAGAAGGGCTCCACCATCGCCTCCGTGCGCGGTGCCCTGGAAGAGGCCGGCGCGCTCGAGTACACGACCATCGTCGCCGCCCCGGCGTCCGACCCGGCCGGCTTCAAGTACCTTGCGCCGTACACCGGTTCGGCCATCGGTCAGCACTGGATGTACCAGGGCAAGCACGTCCTGATCATCTTCGACGACCTCTCGAAGCAGGCCGACGCCTACCGCGCCGTGTCGCTTCTGCTGCGCCGTCCGCCGGGCCGCGAGGCCTACCCGGGCGACGTCTTCTACCTCCACTCGCGTCTGCTGGAGCGCTGCGCCAAGCTCTCCGACGAGATGGGCGCCGGTTCGATGACGGGCCTCCCGATCGTCGAGACCAAGGCGAACGACGTGTCGGCGTTCATCCCGACCAACGTCATCTCCATCACCGACGGCCAGTGCTTCCTGGAGTCCGACCTGTTCAACGCCGGTCAGCGTCCGGCCCTGAACGTCGGTATCTCGGTCTCCCGCGTCGGTGGCTCCGCCCAGCACAAGGCGATGCGCCAGGTCTCCGGCCGTCTCCGTGTCGACCTCGCCCAGTACCGCGAGCTGGAGGCGTTCGCCGCCTTCGGTTCCGACCTGGACGCGGCCTCGAAGGCGTCGCTGGAGCGCGGTAAGCGCATGGTCGAGCTGCTGAAGCAGCCGCAGTACTCCCCGTTCCCGGTCGAGGAGCAGGTCGTCTCCATCTGGGCCGGCACCACCGGCAAGATGGACGACGTCCCGGTCGAGGACATCCGTCGCTTCGAGAGCGAGCTGCTGGAGTACCTGCGCCGTGAGCGCAAGGACCTCCTGACCAGCATTGCCGAGGGCGCCAAGATGTCCGACGACACGCTGCAGTCGGTCGCCGACGCGGTGGCCGCCTTCAAGCAGCAGTTCGAGACCTCGGACGGCAAGCTTCTGGGCGAGGGCTGATCGATGGGCGCTCAGCTTCGCGTTTACAAGCGCCGCATTCGCTCCGTCACCGCCACGAAGAAGATCACCAAGGCGATGGAGATGATCGCCGCTTCGCGCATCGTCAAGGCGCAGCGCCAGGTGGCGGCGTCGACGCCGTACGCGACCGAGCTCACCCGTGCGGTGACCGCGGTGGCGACCGGCTCCACCACCAAGCACCCGCTGACCACCGAGGCCGACGCACCGGCCCGGGCCGCGGTCCTGCTCATCACGAGCGACCGCGGTCTGGCCGGCGGTTACTCCTCCAACGCCATCAAGGCGGCGGAGCGACTGACCGAGCGCCTGCGGGGTGAGGGCAAGGAGGTCGTCACGTATGTGATCGGCCGCAAGGGTGTCGCCTACTACGGCTTCCGTGAGCGCAAGATCGCGGAGTCGTGGACCGGCTTCACCGACAGCCCGACGTACGCGGATGCGAAGCGGGCTGCGGCCCCGCTGATCGAAGCGGTCACCCAGGAGACCGCCGAGGGCGGCGTGGACGAGCTGCACATCGTCTTCACCGAGTTCGTCTCGATGATGACGCAGAACCCGGTGGAGAACCGGATGCTGCCGCTCAGCCTCGACACCGCGAAGGACGAGGACGGCAAGGGCGAGCTCCTGCCGCTGTTCGACTTCGAGCCGTCGGCGGAGGACGTCCTCGACGCCCTGCTCCCGCGGTACGTCGAGAGCCGGATCTACAACGCACTGCTGCAGGCCGCTGCTTCCGAGCACGCTGCCCGCCGCCGCGCGATGAAGTCGGCCACCGACAACGCCGGTGAGCTCATCAAGAGCCTCTCCCGGCTTGCCAACGCGGCCCGACAGGCCGAAATCACCCAGGAAATCAGCGAGATCGTCGGTGGTGCCAGTGCGCTGGCCGACGCGACCGCGGGGAGTGACAAGTAATGACGACGACAGTTGAGACGGCCGTTGCCACGGGCCGCGTCGCCCGGGTCATCGGCCCGGTCGTCGACGTGGAGTTCCCCGTCGACGCAATGCCGGACATCTACAACGCGCTGACCGTCCAGGTGGCCGACCCGGCCGAGAACGGCAAGCTCAAGAAGCTGACGCTCGAGGTCGCCCAGCACCTCGGCGAGGGCGTCATCCGTGCGATCTCGATGCAGCCCACCGACGGTCTGGTCCGCCAGGCCCCGGTGACCGACACGGGTACCGGCATCACGGTGCCGGTCGGCGAGATCACCAAGGGCAAGGTGTTCAACACCCTCGGTGAGATCCTGAACAAGCCCGAGGCCGAGGCCGAGGTCACCGAGCGCTGGCCGATCCACCGCAAGGCGCCCAACTTCGACCAGCTCGAGTCGAAGACCGAGATGTTCGAGACCGGCGTCAAGGTCATCGACCTTCTCACCCCGTACGTCAAGGGTGGAAAGATCGGTCTGTTCGGTGGTGCCGGTGTCGGCAAGACCGTTCTGATCCAGGAAATGATCTACCGCGTGGCCAACAACCACGACGGTGTGTCGGTGTTCGCCGGTGTCGGCGAGCGCACCCGTGAGGGCAACGACCTCATCGAGGAAATGGCCGACTCGGGCGTCATCGACAAGACAGCGCTTGTCTTCGGTCAGATGGACGAGCCCCCGGGCACCCGTCTCCGTGTCGCGCTTGCCGGTCTGACCATGGCGGAGTACTTCCGCGATGTGCAGAAGCAGGACGTGCTCTTCTTCATCGACAACATCTTCCGGTACACCCAGGCCGGCTCCGAGGTGTCCACCCTGCTCGGCCGTATGCCGTCCGCGGTGGGTTACCAGCCGAACCTGGCCGACGAGATGGGTCTGCTGCAGGAGCGCATCACGTCGACGCGCGGTCACTCGATCACCTCGATGCAGGCGATCTACGTCCCCGCGGACGACCTGACCGACCCGGCCCCGGCCACCACCTTCGCCCACCTCGACGCGACGACGGTTCTCTCCCGTCCGATCTCCGAGAAGGGCATCTACCCGGCCGTGGACCCGCTGGACTCCACGTCCCGGATCCTGGACCCGCGCTACATCGCGCAGGACCACTACGACGCCGCCATGCGCGTCAAGGGGATCCTGCAGAAGTACAAGGACCTCCAGGACATCATCGCGATTCTCGGTATCGACGAGCTGGGCGAGGAGGACAAGCTCGTTGTCCACCGTGCCCGTCGTATCGAGCGCTTCCTCTCCCAGAACACCCACGTCGCCAAGCAGTTCACCGGCGTGGACGGTTCGGACGTTCCGCTCGACGAGTCGATCGCCGCGTTCAACGCGATCGCCGACGGTGAGTACGACCACTTCCCGGAGCAGGCGTTCTTCATGTGCGGTGGCATTGAGGACCTCAAGGCCAACGCCAAGGAGCTCGGCGTCTCCTGAGCCCATGGCTCACCGAGGGGGGCGGGTGCGTCCCGTCCCCCTCACCACGCCCCGTAGAATTGACCCAACACCCGGCTCCAACGGCCGGGTGGTGACCCGAGGAGCCACTCTTGGCTGCTGAGCTGCACGTCGAGCTGGTCGCCGCGGACCGCAGTGTCTGGTCCGGCGAGGCCACCCTGGTCGTCGCGCGTACCACGTCCGGCGACATCGGCGTCATGCCCGGTCACCAGCCGCTTCTCGGTGTGCTGGAGTCGGGCCCGGTGACGATCCGTACGAGCGAGGGCGCAACCGTAGTCGCGGCTGTGCACGGCGGTTTCCTCTCGTTCGCGGACGACAAGCTTTCGCTGCTGGCGGAGATCGCCGAGCTGGCGGACGAGATCGATGTCGAGCGCGCCGAGCGTGCGCTCGAGCGTGCGAAGTCGGACGCGGACGGCGCCGCCGAGCGTCGCGCCGATGTTCGAATTCGCGCGGTGGCGGTGCGTTAGGCACCCCGCCGAATGTCTTTACCCTCAGCCGCGGCCCGAGCTGGAACTCTCCAGACCGTGCCGCGGCTGAGGCGATGCAGGTGCAGTTGCAGGTGCAGTCCGGGTGGTATCCGTTACTCGACGATGCGAGGAGGTCGGTGGAGATGGTCCTCGCTTTGTGGGTGTGCGGCCTGGTCGTCGTACTGGTTGCGGTGGGTCTCTTCGTCTTCGGTCTGCGCCGGCGGCTGATCCAGCGCTCCGGCGGGACCTTCGACTGCAGCGTGCGGTGGAACGTGTCGGCCGAGCCCGATCTCTCGGGCAAGGGCTGGGTGTACGGCGTCGCGCGCTACAGCGGCGACCGTATCGACTGGTTCCGTGTCTTCTCGTACGCTCCCCGGCCCCGCCGGGTCCTTGAGCGTTCCGCGATCGAGGTGCTCGACCGGCGGCTGCCCGAGGGCGAGGAGGAGCTCGCGCTGCTCTCCGACGCCGTCGTGCTCGGCTGTCTCCACCGGGAGACGCGCCTGGAGCTGGCGATGAGCGAGGACGCCCTGACCGGCTTCCTCGCCTGGCTGGAGGCGGCTCCGCCCGGCCAGCGGGTCAATGTTGCCTGAGAAGGGCCTTGCTCGAAGAGGGGCCCGGTCCTCCCGGACGATGTCCGGGGCAGGGTGAGCGTCGGCTGAGGCCCGTGACGGCACACGCGGCACCGACACCACACCCATACGGGGAGCACCACAGCACGGCGAAAACCGGGGAGACAGGGGGCGGACCTGTCTCCCCGGCTGCTTTCCGGGGTCGTGCGCCGATCCCGAAGGGGACCGTGGGGGTTACTTCAGACCGTTGTTGATCGCGGTCACGAGCTCACCGTTGCTGGTGTCGCCGCTGAACTCCCAGAAGAACGCGCCTCCCAGGCCCTGGCTCTTCGCCCAGGTCATCTTGGACGCGATGGTGGCCGGGGTGTCGTAGCTCCACCAGTTGGTGCCGCAGTGCGCGTACGCCGTGCCGGCGATCGTGCCGGTGGCGGGGCAGCTGGTCTTGAGGACCTTGTAGTCCTCGATGCCCGCCTCGTACGTACCGGTGGCCGCACCGGTGGCGGTGCCGCCGGGCGCGTCCTGGGTGACGCCGGTCCAGCCGCGGCCGTAGAAGCCGATGCCGAGCAGCAGCTTCGAGGCGGGGACGCCCTGGGCCTTCAGTTTGGCGATCGCGTCGGACGCGTTGAAGCCGGCCTGCGGGATGCCGCTGTACGACGTGAGCGGGGAGTGCGGGGCCGTCGGACCCTTGTCCGCCCATGCGCCGAAGAAGTCGTACGTCATCACGTTGTACCAGTTCAGGGACGTGGCGGCGCCGGCGTAGTCGGCGGCGTCGATCTTGCCGCCGCTGGAGCCGTCGGCGGTGATGGCGGCCGTCACCAGGTTGTTGCTGCCGAACTTCGAGCGCAGTGCGGTGGTGATGTTCTTCAGCGCGGCAGGACCGCTGGTGTCACAGGTCAGACCGCAGGCGTTGGGGTACTCCCAGTCGATGTCGATGCCGTCGAAGACATCGGCCCAACGGGGGTCCTCCACCAGGTCGTAGCAGGACTGGGCGAACGCGGCCGGGTTCTTCGCCGCCTCGCCGAAGCCGCCGGACCAGGTCCAGCCGCCGAAGGACCACAGGACCTTGATGTTCGGGTACTTCGCCTTGAGCTTGCGCAGCTGGTTGAAGCTGCCGCGCAGCGGCTGGTCCCAGGTGTCGGCGACTCCGTCGACGGACTTGTCGGCGGTGTACGCCATGTCGTAGTCGGCGTAGGCGTCGCCGATCGCGCACTTGCCGCCCGTCACGTTGCCGAAGGCGTAGTTGATGTGCGTGATCTTCGCCGCGGAACCGGACGTGTCCAGGTTCTTGACGTGGTAGTTCCGGCCGTAGACGCCCCAGTCGGTGAAGTAACCGAGGTTGACCTTGCCGCCGGTGCCCGGGTCGGGGGTGCCGCCGCCGGTGGTGTGGACCTTGACCGCACCGCTGGCCGGACCGGTCTGGTCGGCCGTGTCACGGGCCCGGACGGTGTACGAGTAGTCGGTGCCCGCGGTGAGGCCGGTGTTGGTGTACGTCGTGCCGGTGACCGTGGCGACCACGGCGCCGTCACGCAGCACGTCGTAGTTCTTGATGCCGTTGTCGTCGGTGGCGGCGGTCCAGCTCAGCTTCACCGAGGTGTCGGTGATCGAGCTCGCCGTGGGGGTGCCCGGAGCGGAGGGCGCGTTGTCGCCGGGGACGCTGCCGCCGTCGCAGGAGGCACCGTTCAGCTTGCAGCCGGTGGGGGCGCCGGGACCGGCGCCGTTGAAGCCGAAGCTGACGCTGGCTCCGGGGGCGACCGAACCGTTCCAGCCGACGTTCTTGGCGGTCCAGTGGGTTCCGGAGTTGGTGACGGTGGCGTCCCAGGCGGATGTGACCGACGTGCCGGACGGGAAGTCCCACTCGATGGTCCAGGAACTGAGCGCGGTGGTGCCGGTGTTCTTCACCGTCCACTGCCCCTCGAAGCCGGTGCCCCAGTCGGACTTCTTGAGGTACGTGGCAGTCGCGGAGGTGGCGGCCTGGGCCGGGGCGGCCAGTCCGACCATCGCGGCGAGGGGGAGCAGCAGCGCGGTGAGGCCTGCCATCACTCTCGTGCGGGTGGTGGTGGCCGGACCGAATCTGAATCCGGTTCGGCGTAGGGGGGTTTCGGTGCTCAACGGTGCTCCTCGGGTGAGGTCCGGACAAACGGGGGTGGTCCGTGGACTGCAAACCCTGCGCCGCCCTGAGCCCGCCTTGTCATGGCGTGCTCATCGCAGTGTGCTCGGTGAGATTAGGAAGGTCTGGACCAATCGTCAAGAGGTCTGGACCATGGATCGCTGTTCGGCCTCAGATGCCCAACTCCTGTGCCAGCACCGCGGCCTGGACCCGGCTGCGCAGATCCAGCTTCCCCAGCAAGCGGCTGACGTGCGTCTTCACCGTCGCCTCCGCCATCGAGAGCCGCACCGCGATCTCGGCGTTCGACAGCCCCTCGCCCAGACATTCCAGTACCTCGCGCTCGCGTCGCGTCAGCGCGTCGAGGACCGCGGGATCGGGTGCGCCGACCGCTCGCGCCGGGGCGGTCCCGGCGAACTCCGCGATCAGACGACGCGTCACGGCCGGGGCGATCATGCCCTCGCCGCGCGCCACCGTACGTACCGCCTGGAGCAGTTCATGCGCCTCGGTGTTCTTCAGCAGAAAACCCGCAGCGCCCGCACGCAGAGCGCCGAAGACGTACTCGTCCAGATCGAACGTCGTCAGCACCAGCACATCGGCCAGCCCCTCCGCCACCACCTGCCGCGTCGCCGACACCCCGTCCAGCCGGGGCATCGACACGTCCATCAGCACCAGATCCGGGCGCAGTTCACGGGCCAGCCGCACCGCCGCCTCGCCGTCCGGTGCCTCCCCGACCACTTCGACATCGGGCGCGCTGCGCAGAATCAGTACCAGCCCCGCCCGCACGGCCGACTGGTCCTCCGCCACCAGTACCCGGATCGTCATCCCCTCACCGTCCTTTCCCCGACGGGCAGTTCGGCCCGCACCCGCCAGATCTTCGGCCCGTCCCCGGTGGTGACGGGTCCCGCCGCGATCTCGCCGCCCAGCAGCGCGACCCGCTCCTGCATCCCGACGAGGCCTGCCCCCGCCCCCGGTGCGCGCGGCCCCGGGCGGTCCCCGAGCACGCTCGTGACCTCCACCGTCAGCAGCCGTCCGGCCCGCCCGAGCCGCACCCCCACCGGGCCCGGCGCGGCATGCTTGAGCGCGTTCGTCAGGGACTCCTGGACGATCCGGTACGCGGCCAGCTCGACCGGCGTCGGCAGCGCTCCCTGCTCGCTGCGCGTGTCCTCAAGGGTGCAGGTCAGTCCGCTCGACGCGGCGACCGTACGGGTCTGCTCGATCAGTGCGTCCAGGGCGGCCAGGGTCGGCGCGACGCTCGGTTCGGCCCTCTTGCTCCCGGTACGGAGCAGCCCGATCAGCCGTTGCATCTCGGCCAGTCCCTCGACGCTGTTCTGCCGGATGACGCCGAGCGCGTCCCGGGAGGTCGAGGGCTCGTCGATGGAGAGCGCCGCGGTGGAGTGGATGGCGATCGCGGAGAGATGGTTGGCGACCATGTCGTGCAGTTCACGGGCCATCCGGGCACGTTCGGCGGTCACCGCCTGCGCCCGGTCCATCTCGGCCAGCAGCGCCGTCTGTTCGGCGCGCAGTCGTGCGGTATCCGCGGCGTCCCGGTGGTTCCTCACGCTGACCCCGGTGATCGCGGGCCCGAACGAGACGAGGCCGGAGACGATGCCGATGAGCAGCGCCTCGGGGTTGCGGAACCAGGCCAGGAACCCGATCGTGACCGCGACCGTGATGAGGAACGTGGTCACCGGGATACGCCGGGCGGCGGCCGGGGACCCGTACACCACCGCCGCGTACACGAGGTCCGTGAACATCAGCACGGTCGCCAGGTTCCCCGGCGTGAACTGATCGGCCGCCAGTGCGAGCGTGCCGATGACCAGCGCCGTTCGGGGCGCCGATCTGCGCAGCAGCTCCAGCGACGACATCACCGCGAGCGGCGGCAGGGTGGCCCACAGGGAGTCGAGGAGCCGGCCGGTCTGCATGGCCAGACCGACGGCCGCCAGGCATGCACCGCTGAACAGCCCGATGACCGCGATGAGTACGTCGTGGCGGTGCGGGCGGGCAGGAAGGGGCACCTCCCCATCCAACACGGCTGTCGCGCCCCGGGCCTCCGTACCCGGGGTGATACGCGACTACATCGAAGGATGCAGTCGCGGTTCGTCACCGGCGACGACGAAGTGCGCAGGTGGAGCAGGCAGGATGAAGGGGACCGGGAGGAGAAGTGCCGTGATCGTCACGCTGATCGTGCTCTGCGAGATCGCCTTCTGGGTGCTGCTGGCCGCGGGACTCGCGCTGCGGTACCTGGCGAGGAAGCCGAGGCTCGGGGCCGTACTGCTGCTGTGCGAGCCGCTGCTGGAGCTCGTACTGCTGGTGGTGGCGGCCATCGACCTGAAGAACGGCGCCGAGCCGGACTGGAAGCACGGACTGGCCGCGGTGTACATCGGCTTCACCGTAGGACTCGGGCACTCGACCATCACCTGGGTCGACGCGCGCGTCGCCCACCGGTTCGCAGGTGGCCCGCCGCCGGTGAAACCGCCGAAGTACGGGATGCCGAGAGCGGTCCACGAGTGGCGGGTGGCGGCGCGATGGGTGGTCGCGTCGGTGACCGCGCTGGCGCTGCTGGAAGGGGCGATCCTGTACGTGGGCGGGGACGGGGACGTGGGGTCGCTGCGGTCGTGGCAGCAGACGATGCTCTTCGTGATCGGGATCAACCTGATCATCGCCGCGAGCTACACGGTGTTCCCGAAGCGGGCGAAGGCGGAGCGGTAGCCACGGGTCCCGTCCGGCCGACGTCGTCCTCGAACGCCGGACGGGACCAACCCCGGTCTACCGCTCCCCGCCCGGTACCCACAGCACGTCGCCGACTTCCTTGTTCGCCGTCCTCGCGAGGATGAACAGAAGGTCGGAGAGGCGGTTGAGGTACGTCGCGGTCAGCGCGTTCATCACCTCGCCGTGCACCTCCAGCGCCGCCCAGGTGGACCGCTCGGCCCGCCGGACCACCGTGCACGCCTGGTGCAGCAGCGCCGCCCCCGGCGTACCGCCCGGCAGGATGAAGGACCGCAGCTTCTCCAACTGCTCCAGGAAGTGGTCGCAGTCCGCCTCCAGCCGGTCGACGTAGTGCTGCTCGACCCGCAGCGGGGGGTACTTCGGTTCCTCGACGACCGGCGTCGACAGATCCGCACCCACGTCGAACAGGTCGTTCTGCACACGGACGAGGACCTTCACGACCTCCTCCGGCAGCTGCCCGAGTGCGATCGCCGTACCGATGACGGCATTGGCCTCGTTGGTGTCGGCGTACGCCGAGATCCGCAGATCGGTCTTGGCGGTGCGGCTCATGTCGCCGAGGGCGGTCGTGCCCTGGTCGCCGGTACGGGTGTAGATGCGTGTCAGATTGACCATGCTGCCGAGCCTAGTGCTGCGACCGGAAAGGTTCACCGGCTCGCGGCGTCCGGCACGGCACCCGGCTGCGTTGTCGCATCATTCGAGTTTCCGGTCGCAGCGCCGGCTCCACCAGCGCGTACTGCCTCTCACCGAATGCCGAAGCCGCAGAACGAGGCGCCGAAGAGGGCGAGTTGGAGGACCGGTCCGCGTATCGGCACCGACCGGTGCGGGCCGGCCGCGGAGAGCGGCAGCCCGGTGAGCACAGGGCCGAAGACCAGCCGTGGGGCCCGAGGCGGCCGCGGATCTCGCCGCCCTCGACGCGGAGGCCGATGGAGCGGGCCGCTTCGACGGGGCCGCATCCGGCGTGAGGGTCCGGCAGGCCCGGTTGCGGTGAGGGCCGGCATGACACCAGAAAAACAGGGTCCCTGAAACTTTGCGGTGACACCAAAATGTGAGTGACGTCAGAAAAGCTAGGATGGCGGTATGGCAGAGGGGCTCAGGGAGCGGAAGAAGCGGCAGACCAGGCAGCACCTCTCGGACGTGGCCACCGCCCTCTTCCTGGAGCGCGGCTTCGACGCGGTCAGCGTCGCCGAGATCGCGCAGGCCGCCGAGGTCTCCGTGAACACGGTCTACAACTACTTCCCGACCAAGGAGGACCTGTTCCTCGACCGCGGCAGCGATGTCGTCGGCCTCCTCTCGCGGTACGTGCGCGGCCGCCACCGGGGCGAGTCCGCCGCCGACGCCGTCCTGCGCGAGCTGCGCATCCAGGTCGAAAGCGTCTCGTCGACGGTCGGCCTGATCGAGGGGTACGAGCGCTTCATGCGGGTCGTCCACGAGGCCGACAGCCTCAAGGCACGCCACTGGTACATCCAGCAGGATGCGCTCGTCCATCTGGAGACGACCCTGCGCGAGGAGGCCGGCGCAGGCCCCGGCGACCCGCTGCCCCTGCTGGTGGCCGGTCAGCTCTCCTGGGTCCACTCCACCCTGCTCGGCCACATCGGGCGCGAGATGGTCGCCGGCCGCAAGCCCGCCGAGGTGTCCCGCGAAGCCCTCGTCCTCCTCGACGAGATGGAGGACGTGCTCGGGGACAAGGTCCTCAACTACGCGCGACGCGCTGCTGAATGATGCGTCCCGGTGTGATGTCCGTCATGTGAGACGTGACGCGCATCTCTTCACCGCCCCAGCGCGCCTCACGGGTACTAATCTCCGCCGGAGAGCATGTGAACAACCGTTAAGAATCCGTCCGGACCGTCGTCGCGGACGACGGCCGTCGGGGCCGAACGCAAAGGGGTGCGAACGTGGCCAGGAAGCTCGCCGTCATCGGGGCCGGACTCATGGGGTCCGGTATCGCGCAGGTCTCCGCCCAGGCGGGCTGGGACGTCGTGCTGCGCGATGTCACCGACGCGGCCCTGACCCGTGGTCGCGACGGCATCAAGGCCTCGTACGACAAGTTCGTCTCCAAGGGGAAGCTGGAGGCGGCCGACGCCGACGCCGCGCTGGCCCGCATCACCACGACCACCGATCTCGACGCGGTCGCCGACGCCGACGTCGTCGTCGAAGCCGTCTTCGAGAAGCTCGAGGTCAAGCACGAGATCTTCCGGGCCCTCGACAAGATCGTGCGGGACGACGCCGTCCTCGCCTCCAACACCTCCGCGATCCCGATCACCAAGATCGCGGCTGTCACGGAGCGCCCGGAGCGCGTCGTCGGGGTGCACTTCTTCTCGCCGGTCCCGATGATGCAGCTCTGCGAGCTCGTACGCGGCTACAAGACCAGCGACGAAGCCCTCGCCACCGCGCGTGAGTTCGCCGAGTCCGTCGGCAAGACCTGCATCGTGGTCAACCGTGATGTCGCCGGCTTCGTCACCACCCGGCTGATCTCGGCGCTCGTCGTCGAGGCCGCCAAGCTGTACGAGTCGGGTGTTGCCTCGGCCGAGGACATCGACATCGCCTGCAAGCTGGGCTTCGGCCACGCCATGGGTCCCCTTGCGACGGCGGACCTGACCGGCGTCGACATCCTGCTGCACGCCACGTCCAACATCTACACCGAGTCGCAGGACGAGAAGTTCGCGGCGCCGGAGCTGATGCGCCGGATGGTCGATGCAGGTGACATCGGCCGCAAGAGCGGGCAGGGCTTCTACACCTACTGATTGTCTTTGCGCCCGCAGGTGCCTGATCTGCCGTCGATCAGGCCCGGGGGAGCCGGGGGAGTCTCCCGGCTGCGGTGGACCTTCAGCGAGCCGATGTCACTCCACGGAGTGAATTCGGTATCGGTTCGCTTACAGACGGCAACTTCCCTGTGGCCGGCACAGTCAGTTGTGGCAGAGACGGAGCAGGGGCAGGAACAGACAGACGGACCGTCCATGGAGTATTCCCGGGGAGCGCATATGCACATCAGGGGCGACCACACCGAGCTGGTCGTCGGGGGCCGCCTCGACGTCCGGAGCGCGGCGGACGCCCGTACGGTCCTGCACTCCGCCCTCGACGACGGAGCCGGCGACCTGGTGCTCGACCTGACCGAGCTGGACTCCTGGGACGCCACCGGGCTGGGCGTCATCATGGGCGCACACCGCAGGGCCGGGCGGGCCGGCCGGCGGCTGGTGCTCCGCGGCGTGCCGCCGCAGATGCAGCGCCTGCTGGTGGCGACCCGGCTGCACCGCATTCTGGCCATCGAGGGCGGAATCGCCGCAGACTCCCTGCCGCGGGTGTAAAGGGCGTCCATCCGAACACGCACAATCCTCACGAGACCATGACGTCCTGGGCTGCGTGGCACCCCGATGGTTTGTAGATACTGTGCGAAGGTCTAGGGTTCGGCCGTCCCCCGAATGACGGAACCCTTGGGGCGGACACCGGACCAGAAGCGACAGCGGTGCGTGCGAGGCCGGGAGGGGCAACCGCGCGACGCGTCTGGGGGACTTTGGTGATGGACCCGATACATCGGGGGCCGGAAGATTTCGGCCATGACAATGACGGCCACGGCGAGGAAAGCAGTCGGCGAACGCCGCCCCGCGCGCCGCTGACCAGCGATTTCGGTCAGCAGGCGACACAGCAG
Organism: Streptomyces sp. NPDC057486; assembly: GCF_042802415.1. Classification (NCBI taxonomy): domain Bacteria; kingdom Bacillati; phylum Actinomycetota; class Actinomycetes; order Kitasatosporales; family Streptomycetaceae; genus Streptomyces; species Streptomyces sp. NPDC057486. Next base: position 25,189 of record NZ_JBHVEE010000056.1, read on the forward strand.
GCGCGTGTCGTGCAGGTCGTCACCGGCGACTTCCTGCTCACCGTCAACCCGGTCGACGGCAGCGAGGTCGAGCTCTGCCCGCCGGGGGAGCAGCCCCCTGTGCCGGTCCGCCGCACCGCCGCCGAGCGCACCGACCGCGAGCGTGCCGCCACACCGCCCGTACCACCGGGTCCGCCCGCCCCCCAACTGCCGCTCCTGGAGCGCCAGGAGGAGCGCGAGCGGCTGGTGCGTCTGCTGGCGCGCGGCCGTTCGGTACGGCTCACGGGGCCGGCCGGATCCGGCCGCACGTCGCTGCTGGACGCCGTCGCCGCCGACTGCGCGGACCTCGCACCGGACGGAGTCGTCCGGCTCTCCGGCCTCAAGCGCAGCGTCACGGACCTGCTGTACGGGCTCTTCGAGGCGGTCTACGACGCACCGCTGCTCCGCCTCGACCGCGCCCAGCTTCTCGAACAGATCCGGTCCATCGGCGCTGTCGTCTTCCTCGACGACCTGGAGTTCGGCGGGGCCGCGCTGGACGAGCTGCTCGACGCGACGCCCGAGTGCGCCTTCCTGATCGCCACCACCCCCGACGTCCCGGCGCCCACCGCCGACGCGCACCTGGAAGAGGTCTTCCTCGCAGGACTGGGCCGCGGCGCCTCCGTCGCGCTGCTGGAACAGGTCGTCGAGCGGTCGCTCACCGACGACGAGGCGAACTGGGCGGGTGACCTCTGGTTCGAATCCGAGGGGCTGCCGCTGCGCTTCGTCCAGGCGGGCGCCCTGCTGCGCCAGCGCGACATGCTGCGCGCCGACCCGACCGCCTACGACGAGCAGGGCTACGCCGAGGGCCGGCCCGTCGACGACGTCTTCGCGAAGGGCGCCGACGGCCAGGACGTACCGCTGCCCAGCCTCGGTGAGGGCGCGGCACCCGCCGCGCTGCTCGCCTCCCGGCTGAGCGGTCCGGCACGCGACACTCTTCACTTCGCGGTCGCACTCGGTGGCGAGGTCCCGCACCAGGCGCATCTGCCGGCGCTCGTGGGGGACACCCACGCCGATGCCGCGCTCGGTGAGCTGGCCGGCTGCGGACTGCTCTCCCCGGCCGGTTCCCGCTACCGGCTGGCCCCCGGAGTCGTCGCCCAGCTGGAGGCCGCCGGATACGGCGAGGACGCGGACGACCGGGCCCGCACCGCCGCCCAGCACTACGCCTGGTGGGCCGGACACCCGTCGGTCTCGGCCGCCCGTGCCGTCGCCGAGGCCGACGCGATCGTCTCGGTCATGACCCGGCTGGTCCCCGGTGACGGGGCCGGACAGGCCAGCGCCGCCGTGCTGCTGGCCCGCAGCGCCGCCCCCGCCTTCGCGGCCGGGCTGCACTGGAGCGGCTGGGAGAAGACCCTGCGGCTGGGGCAGGAGGCCGCCAGGATTGCCGGTGAGGTCGCGGAGGAGGCCTACTTCCACCACGAGTTGGGCGTCCTCGCGCTCTGCAACGGGAATCCGGACCGGGCCAGGGCCGAACTGGAGACCTCGATCGGCATGCGCGGCGCGCTCGCCGACAAGCCCGGGGCTGTGGCCGGACGCCGGGCACTCGCCCTGGTCGCGGACCGCGCCGGCATGTTGCCCGGCGGCCGCACACCGGCAGGCGAGGAGATACCGGCCGCGCGGTACGACGCGTCCGTGTCGCCGCCCGGCGGCATACCCGCGGCCGGGCCGATGGTGCTGCCGCGGATGTCCGAGGACGACACCGCGCTGATATCCCGGGTCGTTCCGGCATCCGGCACCGATGGATTCGACGGCCGCAAGGCGGTGCTGGGCGGCGCCCGGCGCAATCTGGTCGCGGCGGGCGCGGGCGTCCTGCTGGCCGCGGTGCTCGGCACCGTGGTGACGCTCGGCATGACGTCCAGCAGCGACGCCCGGGACGGCGGAAGTGTCTCGACCGAGGAGTCGGCGGGCGAGGACGACAGCGAGAACGGGATCCCTGCCGACGAGCCGGCGGACGATTCGACACCGGGCGGAGCCTCGTCGAGCGGCTCGCCCTCGACGCCGGGACCGTCCGGCAGTCAGGTCACCCCGAGCGGCAGCGGTGCACCGTCCTCGGAGTCGAGCGGGCCGAGCGACAGTCCGAGTTCGGGCCGGCCGACGAGCGGGAGTTCCAGTTCCCCGGGCACGCCCACCAAGTCGCCGACCAGGACCCCCACGAAGACGCCGACCAGGACGGCCACTCCGACCGACACCCCGACGGAGCCGACCGACACCCCCACCCCGACCGACACCCCGACGGAGCCGACCTCCCCGGACACCTCCGACTCGGCGAGCGGCCCGTCCACGACGGCCAGCGCCTCCGGCACCCCCGCGGAACCGGTCGTGGCCTGAGCGCACGTCCCGCAGACGTGGAAGGCCCCGGACCGCACAGCGCGGGTCCGGGGCCTTCCGTGGTGCGGTGACCGTGGTCAGAACAGGCGGAGCTTGTCGTCCTCGATGCCGCGCATGGCGTCGTAGTCGAGCACCACGCAGCCGATTCCGCGGTCCGTCGCCAGTACCCGTGCCTGCGGCTTGATCTCCTGCGCCGCAAAGATGCCCTTCACCGGGGCGAGGTGGGGATCGCGGTTGAGCAGCTCCAGGTAGCGGGTCAGCTGCTCCACGCCGTCGATGTCACCGCGGCGCTTCAGCTCCACGGCCACGGTCTTCCCGTCCGCGTCCCGGCACAGGATGTCGACCGGGCCGATGGCCGTGGGGTATTCGCGGCGGATCAGGGTGTAGCCCTCGCCGAGGATCTCGATCCGGTCGGCGAGGAGTTCCTGCAGGTGCGCTTCCACGCCGTCCTTGATGAGGCCCGGATCGACGCCCAGTTCGTGCGAGGAGTCGTGGAGGATCTCCTCCATCGTGATAATCAGTTTTTCGCCCGCTTTGTTCACCACGGTCCAGACGCCCTCGGTGTCGTCGGCGCCCTCCTTCAGCGTGCAGGGCGGTGACATCCAGTTGAGGGGTTTGTACGCCCTGTCGTCGGCATGGATGGAGACGCTCCCGTCCGCCTTCACCAGGATGAGACGGGGAGCGGAGGGCAGGTGGGCCGTGAGCCGGCCCGCGTAGTCCACGGAGCAGCGGGCGATGACGAGACGCATGGTCCGCAACGCTACTCGACGACGGGTGCCCGGCGCGATTCTCCCTCCGCCGCCCCACTGCCATCGCCCACCACAGCGCTTCAGGACCTCGGGCTTGCCCCTCTTTGCGCACCTTCGTTATTGGCCGGTTGTGTTCCCAATCTCCTGGTGCGGCCCGGACTGCGCCCTTACCGTGGAAGCAGGAGGTCGCCGTGTGTGTACGCTGCGTCGCCGTCCTCCTTCCCTGCCCGTAAGACCCCGGCCGTCCGTCGGGGTCGCGAGAGGAGAACCCATGTCGCTCGACGTCTCACCGGCGCTGTTGGAACAGGCCGAGCGAGGCGAGGTCGACGAAGCCGACTTCGTCGACTGCGTCCGGACCTCCCTGCCCTACGCATGGGAGATGATCAGCTCTCTGGTGGCCCAGCTGAAGGTCGACGGCGGCGAGTTCGCCGACAACCGGACGCCCCCGCCGGACGAGCAGGCACGTGGTCAGCTGCTGCGTGCGCTCGCGAGTGATGCGATACGCGGTGCGCTGCAGCGGCACTTCGGGGTGCGTCTGGCATTCCAGAACTGCCACCGCGTCGCGGTGTTCCCGCTGGACGCCTCGGTCGACGAGCGGCTGGCCCGATTCACTTCGGTGAGGGGCCAGTTGCTCAACCAGTCGCCCGAACTACGGGACTGCTGAACGCTTCTGCTGCCGCTCCGGGCCGCGGGAGGTGCAACTGGCTCCGGGGCGGCAGTTCCCCGTACACCTACGGGTGTTCATGTCAGTAGTGGCAGTACCTCGGTGCCCAGCCGCGCTACGTTCTCCTCCGTGGCCGCCAGATCTCCCGAACCCTCCACCAGGAGCGCGAACCTGGTGATGCCTGTCCGCTCGGCGGTTGCGGCGAGCCGGTCGGCGGCGAGCCCGGGCGGGCCCACCGGATGAAGGCCGCAGAGCAACTCCGTATAGGCGACCGGGTCGCGCATCACACGGTGCCTGCCGTCGACCGTCACATGGGCGTCCAGTCCCTGTCGCAGCCACCCCGGCATCGCCTTCACGAGTGTCTCCACGGCCTCCTCGGACCGGTCCGCGATCTGGGCGACGCCCGCGGAGACATGGCCCGCCTCCCGGACACTCTCGGGCGACCGGCCCGCGGCGAGCGCGGTGGAGCGCCACAGGGCGACCATCTCGGCCTTCTCCGCGTCGCCGCAGTGCATTCCGAGGAGCATCGGCAGGCCGTTCTCGGCGGCGAGTTTCACGCTCTTCGGCGACGTGCACGCGACGATCACCTCGGGGCCGCCCGGCCCTTGCGCGCCGTTCCCGTCGTTCTCGTCGAGCAGCTCGTCGGCCCGGGGGACCACCGCGACCTCACGGAAGCCGAAACGCTCCCCTTTGCCCGCCACGCGTGGTTCGCGCAGCCAGTCGAGCAGCAGGTCCAGCGACTCCGGGAAGCCCTTCTCGTACGCCTCCAGGCCCCCTCCGAACACCTCCAGGTCCACCCAGGGGCCGCCCCGTCCCACGCCGAGGGAGAACCTGCCCCCGCTGGTGAGATGGAGCAGCGCGGCCTGTTCGCCGAGGGCCACCGGATGCTGGTTCGGCAGCACGCTGACCGCCGTACCGACCCGGATCCTGTGGGTGCGGCCGAGCAGCAGCGCGGCCAGCGTGACGGCGGACGGGCAGACCCCGTACGGCACGAAATGATGTTCTGCCAGCCAGACCGAATCGAGCCCGGACTGCTCCGCGACCTCGGTGGACCGGATCGCGCGATGCAGCGCTTCTCCCGGCCCCTGCCCCGGAAACTGGGCTGCCAGTACGAACGTTCCCACGCGCATCGCCGATTACCTCCTTGTGGCCGACGCGGCTCTCCCCTACCGGCAACAACGCCTGACACGTGCCAAAGGCACGGTCCAGGGCGAAGTTGTTGCGATTTTCCGGTAACCCGTCCTGTTCCGGGCGATACCGGACGCCTGCCCCGCCCGAATGGCCCTACGCTTGACGGGAACTGCCCAGCCTGCCCCGTGAGGTGTCACGTGTCCCCGCGCCGTAACCGTCCCCGAGGCGGCGAGAGTCCTCCCGACAGCGCGAGCGTGTCGGGGGAGCGCTACGGCGGGGGCGGGCGCGCCGAGGAATGGCAGGGCGAACAGTGGTCGGTGCGCCCGGTCAGCGGTGCGAGCGCGGCGGGAAAGCGGTATCGCTGCCCCGGCTGCGACCAGGAGATCCCGTCCGGCGTACCGCACCTCGTCGCCTGGCCCGAGTACGGCGGGGTCGACGACCGCAGGCACTGGCACAAGGCGTGCTGGAACGCGAAGGACCGCCGCACCACGAGGGTGCAGCGGTCCAGGAACGCGCCGCGCTATTGAGCTCCGCAGGACGGGAACCGGTCAGACGTCGCGGCTCTCCAGTGACGCGAAGGCACCGATCATGGTCACGGCCGTGACGCCGATCATGATCCACAGCGGCTCCCAGCCGGACGGCCCCGACGTGGAGACCGAGGCGTCGTACAGCCCCCCGAGCTGGCTGGGGATCGAGTACTCGAAGAGGGCCTTCTGCACATCGGCGAGCGACTGCGAAAACATGAACATGGCCAGCACCAGCGGCAGCAGTACCACCGCGATCATGATCGTGATCGCGCCGGCGGAGTGCCGGATGAGGGCGCCGACCGCGAGCGACAGCAGTCCCAGGGTCGCGATGTAGAGACCGACACCGACCGTGGCCCGCAGCCAGTCGTCCCCGCTCGCGGTACCGCCGTCCAGGATGGTCGTCTGCAGCACGGCGACGAGCGTGGTCATCACGGTCGTGATGGTGAAGGTGAGCAGGAAGAAGACGATCGCCTTCGCGCTCAGCACCCGGGCGCGGCTGGGGCAGGCCGTCAGCGTCGTACGGATCATGCCGGTGCCGTACTCGGTGGCGATGGTCATCACGCCGAGTGTGATCACACAGATCGAACCGAGGAGCACCCCGAAGAAGCCGAAGCTGAGCACCTTGGTGGAGCCGATCTCGGAGTCGGACGCGCTGACGGCGACGGCCGACAGCAGTCCGATGCCGAGCAGCAGCACGATCATGATGCCGAGCGTCCACATCGTGGAGCGCACGGAGCGGATCTTGGTCCACTCGGAGGCGAGCGCGTCGGCGAGGGTGGCGCGGCGCTGCGGGATGGGCGAGGTGTACAGATCGGTGGGCGCCGGCGCCCAGTTCTGCTGCGGGTGCTGCTGCGCCTGCTGCTGGTACGGCGCCTGCGGGGTCGGCGGCGTTGTCATCGGGCGTCCTCGCTGGTGTCGCGCTTGGTCAGGTCTGCGGGGCCGGCTGCGGGCGCGGCGGGCGCGGGCACGGCCGGGGCGGCCACGGGAGGTGCCGCGTACGGGTTCTGCCCGGGCGGCGGCGGGGCGTACCAGCCCTGCTGCGGCACCTCCGGGACGGTCGGCAGCGGCGGGGCGTATCCGCCGCCCGGCACGGGCTGCTGCAGCCCGGCCTTCTGGTCCACCGTGGAGCGGTAGTCCACGGCGCCCTGCGTCATCCGCATGTACGCCTCCTCCAGCGAGGCCTGGTGCGGTGAGAGCTCCCACAGCCGCACATCCGCCCCGTGCGCCAGGTCGCTGATCCGCGGCAGCGGCAGCCCGGTGACCCGCAGGGCCCCGCCCGGCTCCGACATGACCTGGCCGCCCGCCTCGGTGAGCGCGGCGGTCAGCTTCTCCCGCTGTTCGGGCTGCGTATCCGGGACCCGTACCCGTGCGAAATCGGCCGAGTTGGCGGAGATGAAGTCCTTGACGCTCATATCGGAGAGCAGCTGACCGCGCCCGATCACGATCAGATGATCGGCGGTGAGCGCCATCTCGCTCATCAGATGGCTGGAAACGAAGACCGTACGGCCCTCGGACGCCAGCAAACGCATCAGATTGCGGACCCAGAGGATGCCCTCCGGGTCGAGGCCGTTGACCGGCTCGTCGAAGAGCAGCACCTGCGGGTCGCCCAGCAGCGCCGCCGCGATCCCGAGCCGCTGCCCCATGCCGAGCGAGAAGCCCTTGGACCGCTTCCTGGCGACGTCCTGGAGGCCCACGACACCGAGCACCTCGTCGACCCGGGCGGCCGGGATACCCGAGAGCTGCGCCAGCGAGAGCAGGTGGTTACGGGCGCTGCGGCCTCCGTGCACCGCCTTGGCGTCCAGCAGCGCACCCACCTGGCGCGGCGCGTTCGGCAGGCTGCGGAAGGGATGCCCGCCGATCGTCACATGGCCGGACGTCGGCCGGTCCAGGCCGAGCATCATGCGCATCGTGGTGGACTTGCCCGACCCGTTGGGACCGAGGAATCCGGTGACGGCGCCGGGCCGCACCTGGAAGGAAAGGTTGTACACGGCCGTCTTCGCGCCGTAGCGCTTGGTCAGGCCGACTGCCTCGATCATGCTCCAGCCCCATCGACTTATCTGTCGTCGGGGCCCAGGCCGTCAGGCCGCACGCCCCCCGTAAGAGTTAGGAGGATATCCAGGCCTTGACGGTTCCGGCCAAGCCGTTCAGGGGAGCGAGTCGCCGAGAGGCGGCAGGTCGTCGTAAAGCCGCAGGTCGGCGGAAGCGTCGACGTACGGCAGGAAGTCGGTCTGCGGGAGCACCCATCCCTCCTCGCCGAAGATCCGGGTGCCCTCCTCGCGCAGGCCGGGATCGATGCCCGCCTTCTTGACCCAGGACGACGGGTCGGGGCCGAGCAGTTCACCGAGACGCGGCGAAGCGGCGAGCAGGGCGGCGAGGAGCTCGGACTGGTCGCCGCCGCCGGGACGCGGCGTGCCGTCCGGGCCGGCCAGTACACCGTGCGAGCTGAAGTAGATGTACGCGCCGCCGAGCCGTTCCCCGGACGGCATGGTCATCGGGAATTCGTCGCCGGGCAGTATCGCCCGCCGGTAGTCGGGGAACTCGGTGGCATCGACTGCTTCCAGCTGCTCGGCGTCCAGCCAGGCGACGACGAGGACCGTGCTCGCGCCCCGGTCCACGTACGGCGTGCCCGCGACATAGCCGGCCGGACTGATGTGCCCGGAGCAACCGACGCCGATGCCCTCCACCCGTACCGGCACCATCGGTACGGTGACGGGGATGCCGAGCCGGGTGAGTTTGTGGCTGACCTGGCCGGGGGACGCGTTGGAGCCGACCGCGACGACCGGATGCCGACTGCCGGTCACGACCTGGCCGCGTTGCCGCAGTTCCTCGTCGAGCTGCCGCTTCTCCTCGACGTACCAGTCGCCGAGCCGCATCGGACGGACGCCCAGCTGAAGCAGTTCGTTGCCGTCGAGCAACGAGGGCTCGGTGGTCGGGCGGCCGGGATAGGTCAGCGGTTCCTTCGCCGGAACGTCGTCCAGGCCCAGCGCGGCGAGGCTTCGGTCCTTCATGGGGACGTCCTTCGTTAGGTCACGGGCACGGGCAGAGCCTTCCACACCCGGTCTACCCGCGGCGAGCACCGGGGCCACCCCGCGCGCGGGATTCGCCGGAGCCGAATGCGGGCAAGGAGCCCTTCGCACGAGGTTCTGAATGGGGGCGAACCGATGTGGATACCCGCGCGACGGCGGAGCGAGAGATCGCATCCGCGTCACCGGACGTCCGTCCGCTGGTGGGTCGCGGGCCGTTCCGTGCACGTGCTGATGCTGATGGCGCTGAGCGCACTGGTCTGTCTCGCCGTATTCATCGCGGCCGTCTGGACCCTGACCGAGCACTCCTCCCGCAGCGTCGGCGACCGCTTCCGCGACGGAGAGGGGCTGCTGAACCTGACCCTGGGGGCACTGCGGGCCTGCGTGGGCACGGACAGCCTCAGCCCCGAGCAGGACAGCCTCGCCCACCAGCTGCTGGCGACCGTGGCCTCATTGACGGGCGCGCTGGCACCCGCCGTGGTGCTCGGCATCGTCCTGATCAAGTTGTTCGCGCTGCGCCCGTTCGTCTGGCGGCAGCGTGCGAGCGTCTCGCCGACCCGTACCGCCGACTTTCCCGTACCCGCGGGCGCAGCGGCGGACCATGCCGTCATCGCGGTGCGCTTCTACAACTGCTTCGACAACCTCTCGGTCGTCGATCTCAGAGCCCGGGTGCATCTGCGCTACCTGGAGACGTCGCCCTTCGACGGCAGCCGTGTCATCTACAAGAAGTGGCTCGAGGTCCTGGACGAGAAGGGGCAGCGTGCCGACGAGCGTTCGTGGCTCGCCGTGGAGCGAGGGGCGCCCTTCACCGTATGGATCCCTGTGGACGCCACCGTGGGGCAGCTGCCTCTTGCCAGTATTCAGGGCAAGGATCTGTCCGCGTCGGAGGACGCCAAACTCATGGTGAGGCTGACGGCACGGGCGGTGGGCCTCGGCACCGAGGTGGCTGACGAGCGGTGGTTCGACCTGGATGCGGCCCGGGGCGACTTCGAGCTCGGCCGGTTCGTCCCGCTCAAGGCGGACCCCGAGCGGGACGTCTGGCAGTGGGAGGGCTGGGAGGACTCCGACTCGATACTGACCGGGTCCGAGTCGGACCTGCCGGCTACGCGTCCCGCTTCTTGAGCACGAGGTACCCACCGATCAGCGCGGCCACCACCCACGCGGCCAGAATGCCGAGCCCGCCCCACGGCCCGTACGGCGCCGGTTCGCTGTTCATGGCGGCCGGAACCACCTGCATGATCTTGGAGCCCGCCTGGTCGGGAAAGTAGCGGGCCACGTTCTTGGCGCCCGGGACCGCCGACAGGATCTGCGAGACGAGGAAGAAGAACGGCATCAGGATGCCGAGCGACAGCATCGAGCTGCGCAGCATCGTCGCCACACCCATGGAGAAGATCGCGATCAGCCCCATGTAGATGCCGCCGCCGAAGACCGCGCGCAGGACATTCTCCGCACCGATGTCCGTGCGATGGTCGCCGAGGAGTGCCTGGCCGAGGAAGAACGTGGCGAAGCTGGTGGCCAGCCCGACCACCAGCGACAGCACGCCGGCGACCAGGATCTTGCTGAAGAGGAACGAACCGCGCTGCGGCACGGCCGCCAGCGAGGTACGGATCATGCCGGAGCTGTACTCCGTGCTGACCACCAGGACACCGAAGACCACCATCGCGAGCTGGCCCAGGACCATCCCGGAGAAACTGAGGAGGGTCGGGTCGAAGGTGGCCTGCTCCGCCGCGGGGAGTTCGTCGAACTGGGAGTTCATCAGTGCGCAGAGCGCCGCGCTCATCGCCGCGGTGACGGCGAACGCGGAGATCAGGGTCCAGGTGGTGGAGGAGACCGTACGGATCTTGGTCCACTCGGAGGTCAGGACCGCGGGTACCGATGCCATCGTCGTCACGCCCCCTTTCCGGGGCCGGAGGTGTCGGACGTGAAACTGTCGTGCTGCTGGTTCCACTGCTCGCCCCACTGAGGGCCCGCGGGCGGTGGCGGCCACCCGGCGTGGTCCGCATGGGCGTGGTACTCCACGGAGTCCGCCGTCATCTGCATGAACGCCTCCTCCAGCGAGGCCCGCTGGGAGCTCAGCTCGTGCAGCACGATCTGGTGCTGCGCGGCCAGCTCGCCGAGCTGTTCGCTGGTGGAGCCATCGATCTCCAGCACGCCGCTCCCCGATTCGACCGCGACGATGCCCGCCTCGTGCAGCACGTCCCGCAGCCGTTCCTGCTGCGGGGAGCGCATCCGCACGTAACTGCGCGAGTTCTGGTGGATGAAATCGGCCATCGAGGTGTCGGCGAGCAGGCGGCCCTGGCCGATGACGATCAAGTGTTCTGCGGTGAGCGCCATTTCGCTCATCAGATGCGAGGAGACGAAGATCGTCCGGCCTTCCGCCGCGAGCGTCTTCATCAGATTGCGGATCCAGTGAATTCCCTCGGGGTCCAGGCCATTGACGGGTTCGTCGAACATCAGGATCTCGGGATCACCGAGCAGCGCGGCCGCGATTCCGAGCCGTTGGCCCATTCCGAGGGAGAACGACTTGGACTTCTTCTTCGCCACCGCGGTCAGGCCGACGGTGTCGAGGACTTCCGGGACGCGGCTCTCCGGGATGCGGTTGCTCTGCGCGAGACAGAGCAGATTGTTGTACGCGCTGCGTCCTCCGTGCATCGACTTGGCGTCGAGCAGCGCACCGATGTGTTTCAGGGGCTCCGACAGCTCACGGTAGTGCTTGCCGTCGATCCGCACCGATCCGCTGGTCGGGTTGTCGAGATCGAGCATCATCCGCATCGTGGTGGACTTGCCCGCCCCGTTCGGGCCCAGAAAACCCGTCACCATTCCGGGCCTGACCTGGAATGAAAGGTGGTCGACAGCAACCTTGTTACCGAAGCGCTTGGTGAGGCCATCAAGCTCGATCATGCGCTCACGCTAGAACGGCCACGCGCCCGGCGCCACCACAAGGGCGGAACCGGGCGCGCAAAGGGTACAGCTGAGGTACCGAGGCGTCAGCGGGTCTGCTGAGCCGGGACACCACGGGTGACGGGCTCGTCGTCCACCGGCGAACCCGCGGCGGCCACCGCGGCACCGGTCAGCGTCGCCAGCATCTCGCGGACGTTGGTCAGCTGCGCGTTGATGGAGTCGCGGCGGTTGGTGAGCGCCGCCAGCTCGCGCTCCGATTCGCTGCGGATCCGGTCGGCCTTGGCGTTCGCGTCGGCCACGATGTCCTCGGACTGGCGCTGCGCGGTCTCCACGGTCTGACGCGCCCGGCGCTCGGCGTCCGTACGGAGCTTCTCGGCCTCCAGGCGGAGCTGCTCGGCGCGGTGCTCGATCTCGGCGAGGCGCTTCTCGGCCTTGGCCTGACGGGACGCGAGGTCGCGCTCCGACTGGTCGCGGCGCTTGGCCAGGTTGGTCTCGAAGTCCGCGGCGGCCTGGGCGGCCTTGGCGCGGGTCTCCTCGAAGAGGGCGTCGGCCTCCTCGCGCTTCTGCGCCGCGTCCTTCTGGGCCTCGGTACGCAGCGCGTTGGCCTCACCCTTGGACTTCTCGACGATGCGGACGCCCTCGTCCTCGGCCTTCGCCTTGCGCTCGGCGGCGAACGACTCGGCGTCGTTGCGCACCTGCTGGGCGGCCGACTCGGCGAGCTCGCGGTGCTGCTCAGCGGCGCGACGGGCCTCCTCGCGCAGGTCCTTCGCCTCCTCCTCGGCGAGCCGGAGAATCTTCTCCACACGCGCACCGAGACCCGCATACGACGGCTCTGCGTCGTTCACCTGGGCCTGAGCGTTCTGCGTTTCGAGGTGGAGCTCCTCGATGCGCTTTTCCAGAGACGTGATGCGGGTCAGAGCACTATCACGGTCGGCGACCAGCTTGGTAATGCGGTCGTCCACCTGACCGCGGTCGTAACCACGCCGCACGAGCTCGAAGCCGAAGGGGGAGGAAGGGTCACTCATGGGGTTCCTGTCGAAGTAAGACCGGTGAGGTGATAGAGGGAATCCTAGGGGCCCGGGCGGCGTGTCATCGAGTGGATGCCCGTTTGATCTGGAGAATGACACCCCTTTTGAGTGGCTGACCCCCGGAACCCTTGCCACTCGGAGGGTTGAACGTTCTTGTCGAAGCACGTGACACGGTCGGTCGACTACCCATCGGACGACTTGCCACCCGATCGAGTGCCTGCCGAGGCTCCGGCTTTGACGCCGGTGGACCCGCCACCCGCACCCTTTCCACCGCCCGTCGGTGCCTCGAAGGACTCCAACGCCTCCAGTACGTCCTGGACGCGGGAGATCTCCGTGTTGATGTCCTCGCGCCGGCGCACCAGGATGTCGAGCTCGCGCCGTCCCTCGTCGACCGTCCGCTTCGCCTCCTGTTCGGCGTCGGCCCGCAGCTTCTCGGCCTCGCGGACCATGGTGGCCTTCTTCTGCTCGGCCTCCTTCAGCAGCGACTCCGCCCGCTTGACCGCGGCGATCCGGACCTTGCTCGCCTCCGAATTCGCGTCCGCCAGCAGCTCCTTCGCCTTCGCCGCGGCCTCCTCGCGCTGTTCGGTCGCCGCCTTCATCAGCTTGTCGACGCGCTCGCCCGCCGTCTTCATCTGCTCGGAGGTCTCCCGCCGGGCACGGTCGTGCAGCTGCTCGATCTCGCTCTCCAGACGCGTCCGGAGCTCCTCCGTCCGCTCCCGAATGGCCGTGGCGTCCCGGCGCGCACCGACCAACAGCTCGTCCGCGTCCGTACGCGCCCGCTCCACCAGGGTGTTGCCCTCGACGGTCGCCTCGGACGTGATCCGCACGGCCTCCTTGCGGGCCGCGCCGACCATCGTGTCGGCCTGCTCCTCGGCCTCGGTGGCGGCGCGCAGCGCCTCCTCCTGGGCCTTGTTCATGAGCTGGTCCGCCTGTTCGGCGGCGTCCGCGCGGCGCTTCGCCGCCGCCTCGCGCGCCTCGTCGAGCAACCGGTCCGCCTCCGCGCGGGCCTCGCCGCGCAGTTGCTCGGCCGCCGCCTCCGCATCGGTGCGTACCCGCTCCGACTCCTCACGGGTGCGCGCCGCGTGCTCCTGCGCCGAGCCGACAGTGGCCGCCGCCTCCGCGCGCAGCCGCTCCGCCTCGTCGGTCGCCTCACCGAGGAGCTGGTCGGCCCGGGCCGTGGCGTCGCTGACGAGGGTCGTCGCCTGTTCCGTCGCCTCGGTACGGATCCGCTCGCTCTCGCCCGTCGCCTCGCCGACGAGCCGGTCGGCCTGAGTCGCGGCGTCCGAACGCATCCGGTTGGCGTCCTCGCGGGCCTCCGCACGGCTGCGGGAGGCATCCTGCTCGGCCGAGGCCAGCGCATCCGAAGCCTCGGTGCGCATCCGCTGGCTGTACTCCGCGGTGTCCGAGCGCAGCCGATCCGACTCGGTGATCGCGTCGCTGACGGTCCGTTCGGCCATCGCCTTGGCGGCCTCGGCCTCCTCCTGCGCCTCCCGGCGGATCCGGCTCGCGTCCTCGCTCGCCCGCTCCCGCTCCGCGTACGCATCGGCGCGGACCCGGTCCGCCTCCTCCTGCGCCTCGGCCTTCGTCCGCTCCGCCACGTGCTCGGCGGTGGAACGCAGCCCGGCGATCTCCGCCTCGGCCTGCTCCTGGAGCCCGGAGACCGAGTCCCGTACCTGCTGGGCGGTCTGCTCGGCCGCGGAGACCAACTCGGTCGCCCGCGCGTCCGCCTCCTCGACCAGGCGGTGCGCCTCGGCCTGAGCCTCCTCGACCCGCTTGCGGGCGGAGGCGAGCAGCTCCTCGCTCTGCTCGCGGGCGCGCTCGCGCTCCTGGTTCGCCTCGGTGCGCGCCGCGTCGAGGGTCTCCTCCGCCTCGCGGCGGCGCCGGTTCGCCTCCTCCTGCGCGGCGGCCAGCGCCTCGGCGGCCTCGGTGCCCACGCGTTCGGCGGCGGCCGCGGCCTCGGCCCGTACCCGGTCGGCACTGTCCTGGGCCTCGGACTTGAGCCGCTCCGCCTCGGCGGCCGCCTCGCTGCGCAGCCGTACGGCGACGGACTCGCCCTCGGCACGCGACTGCGAGGCATCCGCAGCGGCCTCGTCGCGCAGCCGCTCGGCCTCGGTCTCCGCCTGTGTCTGCAGGGCGCGCAGCCGCTCGGCGGCCTCCGCGCGCAGTCGCTCGTTCTCCTCGTTGGTCTCGCGGCGGATGCGCTCCGCCTCGCCGCGCGCGTCCGTCAGCGCCTGCTCGGCGGCGGTGACCCGGTCCGCGGCCTCGGTCCGCAGCCGGTTCAGCTCGTCGGCGGCCTCGGCCTGGCGGGCGGCGACCGCACGCTCGGTCTCCTCCCGGAGTGCGGCCGCCGTCTCCTCGGCCGCGGCCGTGGTGGACTCCGCCTGCTCCTCGGACTCCGTACGCAGCCGGTCGGCCTCGGCACGGGCCCGCTCCAGCGCCTCCTCGGCCTGGCTGCGCAGGGCCGTGGCGCGCTCGATGGCCTCGGAACGGACCCGGTCGCTCTCCGTGCCCGCGGCGGTCCGCAGTTCCTCGGCGTCCGCCTTCGCCTTGGACAGCAGCTCCTCGGCGGTCTTCGCGCCTTCCTCGATCTGCTGGACGGCCTCGCGGCGGGCCTCGCCCCTGATCCGCTCGCCCTCGGCGACCGCCTCGGAGCGCAGCTGCTCGGCCTCGCCGCGCAGCCTGCGCGCCTCCTCCTGCAGCTCGACGGTCCTGGCCCGGTACTCCTCGGTGTCGTCCTTGGCCGCGCCCTTGAGCTGGTCGGCCTGTTCGGCGGCCTCGCCGCGCAGCCGGTCCGCCTCGGCCTCGGCCTCGCGGCGGATCCGGTCGGCCTCGTCGCTCGCCGCCTTCGTGGTCGACCGTGCGTCCTCGGACGCCTTGGTCAGCACCTCCTCGGCGGTCCTGGCCGCCTTGGCGAGCTGGGCCGCGGTGTCCTCGGCGGCCGCCGTGCGGGCCTTCTCGGTCGCCTCGGACTTGATCCGGTCCGCCTCGGCGCGGGCGTCGGCGAGCGCCTGCTCGGCTTCCGCCTTCAGCGCCTCGGCGTCCTTCGTGGCCTCGCCGACCAGCCGGGCGATCTCCGACTTGGCCGTACGGGTGCGCTGCTCGTTCTGCGACTCGGCGCCGGCCAGCCGCTTGACCGCGGCCTCCTTCGCCTCGGCGAGGATCTTTTCCGCCTCCAGGCGGGCCTCGCGCAGCTGCGTCTCGGCCTCCTGCATGCGTTGCTCGGCGGCCCGGTTCAGCTCGGCCGTCTGCTGCCGGGTCTGTTCGGTCTCCGCGGTCGTGGACGTACGCAGCTGTTCGGCGTGGCTGGTGGCCTCCTGCGCCTGGCTGGAGGCGGCGCCCAGCAGCCGCTCGGCGTCCTTGCGGGCACGCAGCAGGATCGCTTCGGCCTCGGAACGGGCGGACTCCGCCTCGGAGCCGAGCCGCTGCCGGGTCTCGTCGGCGAGCCGGGCGGCCTCGGCGCGGGCGCCCGCCAGGGACTGCTCGGCCTCGGCCCGGGACTCGTCGAGCAGCCTGCGGGCCTGGGACTCGGTCCTGGCCCGGAGCTGCTCGGCCCAGGCGACGTTCTCGTTGACATGCGACTCGACGGTCTGGCGGCGCTCCGCCAGCTCCTGGTCGAGGCGCTGCCGTCGCTGCACGGCCTCGTTGTGCAGCTCGGCCTGCAGCCGCGCCTGGTGCTCGGCGTGCTCCTGCAGGATCCGCTGCGTCTGCGCCCGGGCGTCCCGGAGCTCACGCTCGGCATCGGTGCGCAGCTGTTCGGCCTGGATCTGGGCATTACGGAGCAGCTGTTCGGCCTGGTAGCCGATGTCCGCACTGTCGTAGGCGGGACGGGTCGCGAGATTGCGCCGAGCCTCGTGCAGCTTGGCGCGCAAGACCTCGACCTGGTAACCGAGGTCCTCGGCGTGCTGGACGGCCTTCTCCCGGTCGGTCTTCAGCCGGTCCATCTCGGCTTCGAACCGCGAGAGATGGTCGTCTTCAGCTCGGTGGCTCTCCTGGCGTTCGTAGCCCCGCACTGCGCGGTCCCATCCGTCCCCTGGTCGCAACTCTCCAAACGAGTACCGCTCGCCGGCGAACGGTCCCCCGGGGAATGGTGACAGATCAACGGCTGGGGACGCGGCGCGGCCCCGACCCGGCCCCGGCCCGGAACCGCCCACTCTACCGGGCCCGGTATCCGGAGGTCAGTGCTCCGCTCGCGACGTGACCAGTTCGGTGAGAACGCCGTGGCAGTCCTTGGGGTGCAGGAAGGTGATCCGCGACCCCATCGACCCGGTCCTGGGCTCGTCGTAGAGCACCCTGACCCCCTTGGAACGGATGTCCGCGGCGTCCCCGTCGACGTCTGCGGTGCCGAAGGCGATGTGGTGGACCCCTTCGCCGTTCTTGGCCAGCCATTTGCCGACGGCAGAGTCCTCGCGGGTGGGTTCCAGGAGCTGGAGGTACGAGGCACCGCCGTCCGAGGTCTCGTTGATCTTGAGCATGGCCTCGCGTACGCCCTGCTCCTCGTTGACCTCGGAGTGGAAGACTTCGAAGCCATAGGTCGAGCGGTAGAACTCGACGGTTTTGTCGAGGTCGAAACAGGCGATTCCGATGTGGTCGATTCGCGTCAGCATGGACAACAGTGGAGCGCTCCACCGATGGTTACGCAACGTGCGCGCGATCACACCCGCTGCAGGATGACGGGCGCGGTACCGCTCAGTACATTCGAGTAAACCCTCGTTCACATCTAATCCAAGGGGCCGTGCCTCATGTCTGGAACGACCGGTACCACCTCAGTGATCGTCGCGGGCGCCCGTACGCCCATGGGCCGTCTTCTCGGCTCCCTGAAGAGCTTCTCCGGAGCCGATCTCGGCGGCTTCGCCATCAAGGCCGCGCTGGACCGGGCCGGCATCGGCGGCGACCAGGTCGAGTACGTGATCATGGGCCAGGTGCTCCAGGCCGGGGCGGGGCAGATCCCGGCACGCCAGGCCGCGGTCAAGGCCGGTATCCCGATGAACGTTCCCGCGCTCACTGTCAACAAGGTCTGCCTCTCCGGTCTCGACGCGATCGCCCTGGCCGACCAGTTGATCCGTGCGGGTGAGTTCGACGTCGTCGTCGCCGGCGGCCAGGAGTCCATGACCAACGCCCCGCACCTGCTCCCGAAGTCCCGCGAGGGCTACAAGTACGGCGCGATCGAGATGCTCGACTCGATGGCGTACGACGGTCTGACCGACGCCTACGAGAACATCCCGATGGGCGAGTCCACCGAGAAGCACAACACCCGCCTCGGCCTGAGCCGCGCCGACCAGGACGAGATCGGCGCCCTGTCCCACCAGCGCGCCGCCGCCGCCCAGAAGAACGGTCTCTTCGAGGCCGAGATCACCCCGGTCGAGATCCCGCA
Organism: Streptomyces sp. NPDC057486; assembly: GCF_042802415.1. Classification (NCBI taxonomy): domain Bacteria; kingdom Bacillati; phylum Actinomycetota; class Actinomycetes; order Kitasatosporales; family Streptomycetaceae; genus Streptomyces; species Streptomyces sp. NPDC057486. Next base: position 42,926 of record NZ_JBHVEE010000056.1, read on the forward strand.
GCGCAAGGGCGACCCGATCCTCTTCTCCAAGGACGAGGGCATCCGCGCCGAGACGACCGTCGAGTCCCTCGGCAAGCTCCGGCCCGCCTTCACCAAGGACGGCACGATCACCGCGGGCACCTCCTCGCAGATCTCCGACGGCGCCGCAGCGGTCGTCGTGATGAGCAAGGCCAAGGCCGAGGAGCTGGGCCTGGACTGGATCGCCGAGATCGGCGCCCACGGCAACGTGGCGGGCCCGGACAACTCGCTCCAGTCGCAGCCGTCCAACGCGATCAAGCACGCGCTGAAGAAGGACGGTCTGAGCGTCGAGGACCTCGACCTCATCGAGATCAACGAGGCGTTCGCGGCCGTCGCCGTCCAGTCGATGAAGGACCTCGGCGTCTCCCCGGAAAAGGTGAACGTCAACGGCGGCGCCATCGCGCTCGGCCACCCGATCGGGATGTCCGGCGCCCGCGTGGTGCTGCACCTGGCGCTGGAGCTGAAGCGGCGCGGCGGCGGCACGGGTGCGGCGGCGCTCTGCGGTGGCGGCGGTCAGGGTGACGCGCTGATCATCCGCGTCCCCGGCAAGTAGTCCTCGTAACGTACGCACAGAGTGAACCGAACGGAGCGGTGATGGTGGACGTCCCCACCCTGGTCGAGCAGGCCCGTGAAGGCCGGCCGCGGGCCGTGGCCCGGCTGATCTCCCTGGTGGAGGGGGCGTCACCGCAGCTGCGCGAGGTGATGGCGGCCCTCGCGCCACTGGCCGGGAACGCGTACGTCGTCGGCCTCACCGGTTCACCGGGTGTCGGCAAGTCGACCTCGACGTCGGCGCTCGTCTCGGCGTACCGGCGGGCCGGAAAGCGGGTCGGCGTCCTCGCCGTCGACCCGTCGTCGCCGTTCTCCGGCGGCGCGCTCCTCGGCGACCGGGTCCGGATGTCGGAGCACGCCTCCGACCCCGGCGTCTACATCCGCTCCATGGCCACCCGCGGACATCTGGGCGGCCTCGCCTGGTCGGCGCCGCAGGCGATCCGGGTGCTGGACGCGGCGGGCTGCGACGTGATCCTGGTGGAGACGGTCGGCGTCGGCCAGTCGGAGGTGGAGATCGCCTCCCAGGCCGACACCTCGGTGGTGCTCCTCGCGCCCGGCATGGGCGACGGCATCCAGGCGGCGAAGGCCGGAATCCTGGAGATCGGCGACGTGTACGTCGTCAACAAGGCCGACCGGGACGGCGCGGACGCCACCGCGCGCGAGCTCAACCACATGCTGGGGCTCGGGGAGTCCCGCGGCCCCGGCGACTGGCGGCCGCCGATCGTGAAGACGGTCGCTGCCCGGGGCGAGGGCATCGACGAGGTCGTCGAGGCCCTGGAGAAGCACCGGGCGTGGATGGAGGAGCACGGCGTCCTGGCCGAGCGCCGCACGGCGCGCGCGGCCGGCGAGGTCGAGACGATCGCGGTCACCCGACTCCGTGAACGCATCGGCGACCTGCACGGCGACCGCCGCCTCGGCGCCCTGGCCGAACGCATCGTGGCGGGCCGCCTGGACCCGTACGCGGCGGCGGACGAACTGGTGGCCGGGATCACGGGCGAGTCCTGACAGGAAGGTACCGACGGGCGAGGGGCGGCGTGCGGGCCGTCCCTCGCCCGCTCGCCCTCGTCAGCCGTTCGGGTGATTCGTCCGCATCGCCGCCCCGTGATCGGTGCATGGCAGGATGACGTACCGGACGTGTCATGCACACCGGGGGGACGCGACACATGCTGGGGCCGCTGCGTGAGGACTCGCCCGAACGGATCGGACCGTACGCGATACGGGCCCGGCTCGGCGCGGGTGGCATGGGGGAGGTCTTCCTCGGGGACCCGGGCGACGGCGGGGATCCCGTCGCCGTCAAGACGGTGCGCCGCGACGTGGCTCAGGACCCCGGCCTCCGTCACCGTTTCCGCCGCGAGATCGCGGTCGCCCGCTCCGTCACCAGCCCCTTCCTCGCTCCGCTGCTCGACGGGGACGCAGACTCCGAAGTGCCCTGGCTGGCCACCGGATACGTGGCCGGGCCGACCCTGCCCGCCGCGATCCGCCGGGCCGGTGCGATGGACGAGGGCGAGGTACGGATGCTCGGCACCGGGCTCGCCCGCGCGCTCGCGGCCGTCCATGCGGCCGGGGTCGTGCACCGGGATGCGAAGCCCGGCAACGTGATGCTCGCCGAGGACGGTCCGCGGCTCATCGACTTCGGGATCGCACGGGACGGAAGCGCCGCCCCACTGACCACCACCGGCCGGATGGTCGGCAGCCCCTCCTTCATGTCCCCGGAACACGTGGCGGGCAGCGGGCGCGTCACCTTCGCCTCCGATGTCTTCTGTCTCGCATCCGTGCTCTGCTTCGCCGCCACCGGCCGCGATCCCTTCGGCGACGGGCCGGTCGCCGCCGTGCTGTACCGGGTCAAGTACGTCGAGGCCGATCTCGACGGCGTGCCGGACGCGCTGCGCGCCGTACTCGCTGACTGTCTGGCCGCCGACCCCGCCGACCCCGCCGACCGTCCCACCGCCGCCGGACTCGCCGAGCGGCTCGCCCCGGGCGCAGCGCTGCAGTGGCCCGAGCCGGTGCGGCAGCACATCGCCGAGTACGGCAGGGAACTGGCCCGGGTCCGCGCCCTCGACGGACCGCTGCTGCCCGGCTGCACGCCGACCGAGGCGGCCACGGGCAGTCGCACCCCCGTTGCTCAACTGCCCACGCGAGGAACCGACTTCGCGCCGGGTCTGCACATGGTGCAGACCCAGGGCCCCGGCCTTGCCCGGCCGGAACGACCCCGACGAGGCCGCCGCGCCCTGATGGTGTCCCTGGCTCTGCTCGTCATCGGGGGCGCGGCGACCGGCGGACTCCTGGCGCGGACCGGGCGCGCCGGATCTGCTCGCCGTCGGGGACCTCGTGTTTCTCACCTTCAAGGACGGCACGGTCCTGTCGGGATACGCCCCCTGAGCGACAGGGGGCGCAGACGGGAGGAGCCCCGGATCAGTCGTCGTCCCCGTGGCGGCCGTCGTCCGGGCGGTCCGCGGTGACCGCGGCGGTCTTCGCGTCCACGTTCAGCTCGTGACGGTTGCCGTCCCTGCCCGTGATGTCGACCTCCCAGCGCAGCGCGCCGCTCCGGCCGACGGTGTCGTCCAGCTCGATCGAGGTGACCGTGCCCGGCACCGCGCGCAGTGCCGCGTCCACCGCCGCGCCGAGCGGGACCGGCGCCGAGCGGGGGGCGTGCCGGCTGCGGTCGTCGTTGTCGTCGGAGGCATGCGTGCCGAGCACCTTCGCGCTGCGCGCGTCGACCGTCACGTCGTGCCAGGTCCGGTCGGAGCCGTACACGTCGAGCTCCCAGACGGGCTTGCCGTCCTCGTCGTCCCGCTCGGCCTCGGTGACCGTGCCGGGGACCGCCTTGACGGCTGCCGCTACGGCGTCGTCCAGGCCCACGCGTGCGGTGGCACTGCGGCCGCTGTCGTCATGACCGACGTGGGCGGTGGCACTGCGGCTGCTGTCGTCGAGGCCGACGCCGTTGGTGGCGCGGCGGCTGTCGTCATGGCTGTCCCGGCCGTGGCCGTCCGCGAAGGCGACGGCCGTGGCGGTCCCGCCGCCGATGAGCACGGCCGCGGTGACGGCGGCGACGACGATCTTGCGCTTCATGTGGGTTCCTCCCCTGTCGGGTGGCCGGTGTGCGATGTCCTCCACACTGCGGCGTCGATGCTGAACGCAGGCTGAAGCCACCTGAAGCCGTCTTCAGGTTCGGTTTGCGACTCTGTGCGTATGCGCCTGTTGATCGTGGAGGACGAGAGACGGCTGGCGATGTCCCTGGCCGGGGGACTCACCGCCGAGGGCTTCGCCGTGGATGTCGTGCACGACGGCCTCGAAGGGCTGCACCGTGCGAGCGAGGGGGTGTACGACCTCGTGATCCTCGACATCATGCTGCCCGGGATGAACGGCTACCGGGTCTGCGCCGCCCTGCGCGCCGCCGGTCACGAGGTGCCGATCCTGATGCTGACGGCGAAGGACGGGGAGTACGACGAGGCGGAGGGTCTCGACACCGGCGCCGACGACTATCTGACCAAGCCGTTCTCGTACGTGGTGCTGGTCGCCCGGATCCGGGCACTGCTGCGGCGCCGCGGCGGTTCCGCCTCGCCGGTGGTCGCCGTCGGCGCGCTGCGGATGGACACCGCCGCCCGCCGCGTTCGTCTCGGCGAGGACGAAGTCACGCTCACGGCCAAGGAGTTCGCTGTGCTGGAGCAACTGGCTCTGCGGGTGGGCCAGGTGGTGAGCAAGGCGGACATCCTGGAACACGTCTGGGACTTCGCGTACGACGGGGACCCGAACATCGTCGAGGTGTACGTCAGCGCACTGCGGCGCAAGCTCGGCGCGGCGTCCATCCGTACGGTGCGGGGCGCCGGCTACCGGCTGGAGGCGCTGTGAGGTCGGTACGGGCCAGGGCCGCGGCCGGCGCCACGGTCGTGGTCGCCGTCGCGCTGATCGGTGCGGGGATCGCCGTACTCCTCGTGCTGCGTGCCAACCTGACCGACCAGGCGGGCCTGCAGGCGGAGGTGGCGGCCCGGGAGGTTGCCGGGCAGCTGGCCCTCGATGTGCCGTACGGGCGGCTGGACCTGCCCGACGAGGAGGAGCACCCCGTCCAGGTGACCGACGAGGACGGGCGGCTGGTCGCCGCGTCCGAGGACCTGGAGGCGGTCTCCGGGACCGGCACCGACCGGGTCACGCCCAACGCGTCGCCGGCGCCGGGAAGTTCCGGCAGCGGCAGCGGCAGCGACGACGACGGAAGCGGCGACCGCCACGGCGGCGACGACAACCGCGACGACGACGCGCGCACCCCTGCCCGCGGTGAGGTGTCCACCGACGACCCGGACTTCACCAACGGCACCGCCACCGTCGACGGCGACACGGCCGACTACCGCTTCGCCGCCGTCTCCGCGACCACGAGCACCGGCGTGACCCTGACCGTCCACGCGGGCGCCCCGCTCGCCACCGAACAGAAGGCGGTGGGCAGTGTGCGCGCGGCGATGCTGATCGGGCTGCCCGTCATGCTTCTCGTCGTCGCCGCGGTGACCTGGCTGGTGACGAGGCGCGCGCTGCGGCCCGTCGAGGGCATCCGGGCTGAAATGGCCGCGATCACGGCGTCCGAGGACCTGTCCCGGCGGGTGCCGGAGCCCGGTTCGCGCGACGAGATCGCCCGGCTGGCCCGTACCACCAACGAAACCCTGACCGCGCTGGAAGCCTCCGTCGGCCGGCAGCGCCGCTTCGTCGCGGACGCCTCGCACGAGTTGCGCAGCCCGATCGCCTCGCTGCGCACGCAGCTGGAAGTGGGCGCGGCCCATCCGGAGCTGCTGGACCTGCGCGGAGCCGTCGCCGACACCGTGCGACTCCAGGCGCTGGCCGCCGATCTGCTGCTGCTGGCCCGGCTGGACGCGGGGGAGCGGCCGGGGAACACCCCGGTGGACCTGGGCGCTCTGGTCCACGAGGAGGTCTCGCAGCGCACCGGCGACCGGATCCCGGTGGCGATGTCCGTACCGGAGTCGGGGCACCTCGAAGTCTCCGGATCGCGCGGACAGTTGGCACGTGTGATCGGCAACCTGCTGGACAACGCGGAGCGTCACGCGGAGAGCTCGGTGGCCGTGTCCGTCTTCAGGGATCACGGCAGCGTGGTCGTCGCGGTCACCGACGACGGGGAGGGCGTCCCGGAATCCGAACGCGAGCGCATCTTCGAACGCTTCGTCCGCCTCGACGACGCCCGGTCCCGGGACGAGGGCGGCGCGGGTCTGGGACTCCCCATCGCGAGGGACGTGGCCCGCCGACACGGGGGCACCCTGAGAGCGACCCGAGCCGCAGAGGGCGGCGCCCGCTTCGCACTGCGCCTGCCCGGAAGGGAATCAAGCCCGTCGGGCGGCTGAGGCCGGAGCCCACGCCCCCCGTGCAACCCCGCACCCCCGTGCAACGGCGCGCCCCGCACACGCGCCCGGGGCGTGCTACGGCTTGCCCCGCCGCCCCCGCAAGTGCTCCGCAACCGGCGTCAGCGCCGCATGCAGGTCCGCCAGTGCCTCCGGCGTCAAAAGGTCCATGAAGTGCTTGCGCACCGATGCGACATGGTGCGGCGCGACCTTCTGCATCGTCTCCGCGCCCGCCTCCGTGAGCACTGCGAACAGACCGCGCCGGTCGGATTCGCAGTTCTCCCGGCGGACCAGCCCCGCCGTCTCCATGCGGGTGATCTGGTGCGAGAGCCTGCTCTTGGACTGCAAGGTGGCCGCGGCCAGGTCGCTCATCCGCATGCGCTGGTCTTCCGACTCCGAGAGGTTCACCAGGATCTCGTAGTCGTTGTTGGTCAGGCCGAACGGCTGGAGGTCCTTCTCCAGCTGGTGCATCAGCAGCCTGCTGACGTCCAGGTGGGTGCGCCAGGCGCACTGCTCCGCGTCGCTCAGCCACTGGGTGGCCGTCTCGGTCTCCATATGTGGATTCTACCTAAGATGTTGAAAGCCGGACGAAGTGGAGTGCTGTGATGCCCGGCACCGGCCCGGGGTTCCGGTTCCGAAAACGGCTCCGGCGCTGGGCGCGGACGCTCGATGTCACACTCCGTAGACTACCGTTCACAAACCGAAGCGACGCTGGAGGTCCCCCAGCTGGCCGGGCAGACGGGGGTTGGCGCCGGGTTGACCCGCACCGCCGCCCGGGACCCCTGCCTGCTGCGGCGTCGCCCCCGTCGGCTGCTCCGCCATCAGGACCTCGGTCGACTGGAGCAGCACCGTACCCGCGCCGACGAACTCGAACTGATGCTCCTCGCCCGAGGCCCCGCCGATCCCGGTCAGCGACCGGAGACCGCCCATCACACCCGTCATGTAGCCGTGGTCGTAGTGGTGGCACGGCGAGGGGCAGTCCGCCCAGCCCACCAGGGCCTGCGGATCGACCCGCAGCGGCGGCTCCATGAAGACCACCGGACCGTTGGACGCGGCCACGAACTTCCCCGTACCGATCAGCGTGAGAAAGCCCGGCACGATCGACTGCTTGAGTGCCAGGGTCGGCTGGTACGCGAGGAGGTTGCCGGACCGGATCGTCAGGTTCCCGTCGTCCAGGTCGTACGAGTTGACGTCGAAGGCCCGGTCGGCGAGCAGCATCTTGCCACTGCCCTCGGCCACCACCCAGTCGCTCGCGTGCAGCGGCGAGTGGAAGCTCGTCCGGAGCAGCCGTTCGAAGCGTCCGTGGCCGATGCCGTTGAACTCGATCCGCCCGTAGTAGGCGATCATCTTGCCCTTCTGCAGGAACCACTGGCTCCCCTTGAGTTCCACACAGAAGGTGTACGCATTGACGTTGTCGTCCGACGGCAGCGTCATCGGGTCAAAGATCACGGGCGTGCTCACAGCTTCTCCTCCGACGCCTGGACGTACACCGCGCCACTGCCGCTCAGTTCCAGCTGGAACGCCTCGCCGGAGCCGCGCCCCACCATGTCGCGCCAGCCGAGCGCGGTGGAGAGCTTGTTGCGCACGTCGCCGTGGTGGGCGACATAGGCCTGCGGGTCCACATGCACCTCGCGGCCCGGCGTGATGGGCAGCTCGATCACCCCGCCGTGAGCCATCACCGCGACCGCGCCATGACCCTTCAGCGTCGTGGTGAACAGGCCCTGCCCGGTCACCTGGCCGCGCACCATGCCCATGACGCCGCCCTGCGACCCCATGAACATCGTGCCCTGTTGCAGCGTCCCGTCGAAGGCGAGCAGCCGGTCGGCCTCCACGTACAGCGTGTCGCCGGCCAGGTTGATGACCTGGATGTGATGGCCGCCGTGGCCGAACATCACCGTGCCGTTGCCTTCGACGGTCATCAGCGGCGTCGCCTCATTGGCCATCCGGCGGCCGATCATCGACATCACGCCGCCCTGGCCGCCCTGGATGTTCGGGGTGAACGACACCTCGCCGCGGTACGCGAGCATCGCGCCGCGCTGGCTGAACATCTTCTGGCCGGGGACCACCGTCGCCTCGACCATCTTCGAGTTGATCTCACGGAACGGCATCAGACATCGCCCCCGATGGTGTTCCGCTCGCTCGGCTGTACGTAGACGAGCCCCTCGCCCTCGAACCTGATCTGGAACGACTCTCCCGAGCCCTCGCCCATCAGAGTCCGGAAGTTGACCCCGGACTGGAAGTGCTGCTGCAGATTGCCCTGGTGGGCGATGTACGCGCCGGGGTCGACGAACAACGGGTACTGGGCGGTCACCCGCAGCACCACGGCCGAACCGTCCGACATGATCGCCGCCTGCCCGGTGCCCTCGACGGTGGTGGTGAACAGGCCGTTGCCGGTCGCCCCGCCGCGCAGCCCGGTGAAGGTGGTCCCGGTGCGCAGCCCGGCATCGGTGCAGAGCAGGTTGCTCGCCTCCACGTAGAGCTTCTCGCCGCGCAGCGAGACGAGGTTGATCTCGCTCGCGCGGTCGGCGAAGTAGCAGGTGCCCTGCCCGCTCACCTCCATCACGGTCATCTGCTCGCCGGTCAGCCGACGGGTCACCATGCCGCGGATGCCCTCACCGCCGCCGGACATCTTCTTGAACGTCATCCGGCCGTCGTACGCCACCATCGAGCCGTTCTTCGCCTTGACGGCGTCGCCGGCCAGATCGACGGCGAGCGTCTTGCTGCCTTGCAGTCGGAACATTGCCACACACTGACGGTAACGGCAGGAGGCCTGGGCCCGACAGGGTCTCTGGGCCTATCCGGACCCTGAGTCCACCCTGATATGCGCCGATACGTTCCCCGGAGTGTCACCGGACCCCGCCCCCGGGCCCGGTGGGTGCCGATGCCACAATGGGACACGCTTGTGCCTGTATTCACAAGCTGTGACGACCCTCCCACCGAAGGTGCCCTTGTGGACATCAAGACCGCTACCGCCCTGCACCGGCTGCGCCTCATCTCGATTCCCGAGGCGCTCTCCTTCCCCGCGCTGATCATCTTTGGCTCGATCCTCAGCCGCGTCTCGGACATCGACTTCCTGATGATGCCGCTCGGCATCCTGCACGGCGTGCTCTTCGTGATCTACGCCGTCCTGCTGCTGGACGTCTGGTCCAAGACCAAGTGGCCGTTCAAGCGCGTCGCGTTCTTCTTCCTGCTGGCGCTGCTGCCGTTCGGCGGGCTGTACGGCGACAAGGTGCTGAAGCGCTACGAGGCCGACGGCGTGATCGCCGCCCGCGCCCGCCGGGAAGGCGTGGTCAGCGCATGATCGTCGCCTTCTCCGTCAGCCCGCTGGGGGTCGGCGAGGACGTCGGCGAGTACGTCGCCGACGCCGTCCGGGTCGTCCGCGAGTCGGGGCTGCCCAACCGTACGGACGCCATGTTCACCTCCATCGAGGGCGAGTGGGACGAGGTCATGGACGTCGTCAAGCGCGCCGTCGCGGCGGTCGAGGCCCGTGCCGGACGTGTCTCCCTCGTACTGAAGGCCGATATCAGGCCCGGTGTCACCGACGGGCTGACCTCCAAGGTCGAGACGGTCGAGCGGTACCTCGCCGGCTGACGTCCCCCGGCACCACCCGGAGACCCCCCTCGCCGCACGGCGAGGGGGGTCTCCGTCAACCGGGGCGTGTTTCGGGCTCCACCGCCAGTGCGATCCCGAGCGGCGTCCGCTCGTACAGCACCTGGTGCCCGTACCGGCGCGAGGTCAGCAGCCCCGCCGCCCGCAGCACCGACAGGTGTTCCGACACGGAGGACGGCGCGAGGCCGAGCCTATGGGCGAGGGCGCTCGTCCCCGCCGGTTCGTCGAGCATGCACAGGAGATCGGCCCGCGCCCGCCCGACCAGCCGCGCGAGCGTCTGCGGCGTACGGTCGGCGGGTTCCGTCCACAGGCCACCGATCCCGCGCGCCGGATAGATCACCGCGGGCTGGTAGGGCGGCTCGTACCCGCTGACCACGTCCGGCCAGGCGAAGACGCTCGGCATCAGGACGAGGCCCTGCCCGCCGAGCACCCGGGAGTGCCGGCCCCGCATCCCGACGAGCGTGAGCGTCGAGTCCGCCCAGCTCAGCTGGGGACTCAACTCGCCGAGCAGCCGCGCGAAGCCGACCGCGGCGAGCCGGCGCGAGTGGTACGCGATGTCGGCCTCCAGCAACGCGCGCAGCCGCGGCCAGTCCGGCTCGACCAGGACCCGCCACGCCTGTTCCAGAAGCGCGGACAGCTCCCGTTGCGCGTGGGCGGGGTCGTCGAGCATCGCCCGTCCCGCGGGGGAGTCCAGTGCCCCCGGCACACACGCGAGCGTCAGCGCCAGATCCTCACGGACGAGCCCGGGGTCGATGGCGCGTACCCCGGCGATCTCCTCCTCGAACGAGGCATAGGGCCCGAGCGGCGGCGGGCAGAGAAAGTCCGGATTGTGTCCGCCCGTCGGCATCAGCGACCAGAGCGGCCCGAGCTCGAGCCCGGTGGCGGCGCTCCGGATGCGTCGCAGCCAGGGCTCGTGGTAGCCGTGGTTCCCGGGGCGCAGGAGGGTGCGTACCGCCTGTTGCGTCTCCCAGAGCGGGGAGAGGGCGAACCTGCAGCGCAGCAGATCGCTCTCGTCGAAATGCAGATGGAACGGCATCGGCGCACCTCACGAAGATTCGGTGTCAGCCGAAAGTTTATGGAGCGCGGGCCATGCTCCTCCACGCTGCGTCCATGCCGAGCAACAGCCCCGCCCCTGCCGGCGGCCCCCGCGATGCGGTGGACCCCCCGAGCGGCCCGACGGGCCCATCACCCCAGGCACCGTCGGCCGCATGCCGCACAGCGAAGGCCGACCCCACGGGAGCGGCGCCGTCCCCGGCCCGGTCCCCGGAGCGCGCCGACCCCATTGACCCGAACCCGTCGCCCGCGCTCCGGACTCCGGCTTCCGTCCCGGACCCCGGCACACCCCGCGGCTACCGCGCCGTCTTCGCCGTACGGGAGTTCCGTGCCGTCTTCGCCGCGCACCTGCTCTCCCTCCTCGGCGTCGTCGTCAGCGAGCTCGCGCTCACCGTCCTCGTCTACGACCTCACCGGCTCGCCCCTGCTCAGCGCCCTCACCTTCGCGCTCGGCTTCCTCCCGTACCTCGTCGGCGGCACGCTCTTCGCCGGGGTCGCCGACCGCTACCCCGCCCGCCGGGTCCTGGTCGCCTGCGATCTGATCTGCGCGGGCTGTGTCGCCGTCATGGTGCTGCCCGGCACCCCCGTCGGCGGGCTCCTCGCGCTGCGCTGTCTCGTCGCCTCCGTGTCGCCCGTCTTCACCGGGACGCGTATGGCCGCGCTCACCGACATCCTCGGCGAGGGCGACCTCTATGTACTGGGCCGCTCCCTGCTGCGGATCGTCTCGCAGAGCGCACTGCTGATCGGCTTCGGGGTGGGCGGTGTGCTGCTCGCCGCGGTCTCCGCGCGCGGGGCGATCACGATCACCGTCGGGACCTTCCTCTGCTCGGCGGCGCTGCTCCGTCTCGGCACCCGCAACCGGCCCGCCCGGAGCGGTCGCGACGGAGGCGGCGCCCTGCTCAAGGACTCGCTCGCCGGAGCCCGTACCGTCCTCGCCGACCGCAGGATCCGCGCGCTGATGCTGCTCTTCTGGCTGCCGGCGATGTTCGTCGTGGCGCCGGAGGCGCTCGCCGCACCGTACGCGGACGAGATCGGTGTCGGTCCGGCCGCGCTCGGACTCCTCATGTGCGCGATGCCGGTCGGTCACATCGGTGCCGAGCTGTACGCGGGCGCCGTGCTCGCCCCGCGTCTGCGCTCCAGGATCGTGCTGCCGGTCGCCGCCGCGGGGCTGCTGCCCCTCGTGCTGTACGGGTTCCGTCCCGGCATGGTTGCGAGCGTCGTCGCGCTCGCGCTGGCCGGAGTGGGGGCGGCGTACGTCATCGGCCTCGACCAGTGGTTCGTCGACGCCGTCCCGGAGGAGCTGCGGGGCCGGGCCATGACCCTGCTCACCGCCGGGCTGATGACGGTCCAGGGCATCGGCATGGCACTCGCCGGGCTCGCCGCCGAATTCGTCCCCGTGCATCAGGTGGTCGCCGGGGCCGCCGTGATCGGTACGGTGTGCACGCTCGTCCTCGTCCGCGAGGTCAGGAGCACGGAACCCGCGCACGGTCCTCGGACCGAAGTTCGAGACGGGGCTGACCGGCATATGACCAGTGGGTAAGGTCGATGCCGTGCCGAAGCCGCTCAGTCTCCCGTTCGACCCCATCGCCCGCGCCGACGAACTCTGGCAGCAGCGCTGGGGGCCTGTCCCCTCGATGGGGGCGATCACCTCGATCATGCGTGCGCAGCAGATCCTGCTCGCCGAGGTCGACGCGGTCGTCAAACCGTACGGGTTGACTTTCGCGCGGTACGAGGCGCTGGTGCTGCTCACCTTCTCCAAGGAGGGTGAGCTGCCGATGTCCAAGATCGGCGAGCGGCTGATGGTCCACCCCACCTCCGTCACGAACACCGTGGACCGGCTGGTCAGGTCCGGTCTGGTCGACAAGCGCCCCAATCCGAACGACGGCCGCGGCACTCTCGCCTCGATCACCGACAAGGGCCGCGAGGTCGTCGAGGCGGCCACCCGGGACCTGGTGGACATGGAGTTCGGGCTCGGGGTGTACGACGCCGAGGAGTGCGCGGAGATCTTCGCACTGTTGCGCCCCCTGCGGATCGCGGCCAAGGACTTCGAGGAGAAGTAGAGCCGCGCGCGACCCCCCGGGCCCGCTGCAAGATCGCCCCCGGCGCCCGGTTACGCTCGACGTCATGAAACGCAGCGTGCTGACCCGGTACCGGGTGATGGCCTACGTCACCGCCGTCATGTTGCTGGTGCTCTGCACCTGCATGGTCTTCAAGTACGGCTTCGACACCGGTGCGGGGCTGACGCTCGTCGTCTCCCAGATCCACGGTGTGCTGTACATCATCTATCTGATCTTCGCCTTCGACCTGGGCTCCAAGGCGAAGTGGCCGCTCGGCAAGCTCCTCTGGGTGCTGATCTCCGGCACGATCCCGACGGCCGCGTTCTTCGTCGAGCGCAAGGTCGTCCAGGAGGTCGAGCCGCTGATCGCGGACGGCTCCCCGGTGACGGCCAAGGTCTGACCCGAACCGCCCCGTGCAAAGCACCGGGCGGTTTGTCATCGACATTTACTAGGACGTCCTAGTAAATTGGGTTGCATGGACGCTGACGCGATCGAGGAAGGCCGCCGACGCTGGCAGGCCCGTTACGACAAGGCCCGCAAGCGTGACGCGGACTTCACCACGCTCTCCGGGGACCCGGTGGAGCCCGCGTACGGGCCCCGCCCCGGGGACACGTACGAGGGGTTCGAGCGGATCGGCTGGCCCGGTGAGTACCCCTTCACCCGGGGCCTCTATCCGACCGGCTACCGCGGCCGCACCTGGACCATCCGCCAGTTCGCCGGCTTCGGCAACGCCGAGCAGACCAATGAGCGGTACAAGATGATCCTCGCCGCGGGCGGCGGCGGGCTCAGTGTCGCCTTCGACATGCCGACGCTGATGGGCCGCGACTCCGACGAGCCGCGCTCGCTCGGCGAGGTCGGGCACTGCGGTGTCGCCATCGACTCCGCCGCCGACATGGAGGTCCTCTTCAAGGACATCCCGCTCGGCGACGTCACGACATCCATGACGATCAGCGGACCCGCCGTTCCCGTCTTCTGCATGTACCTGGTCGCCGCCGAGCGCCAGGGTGTCGACCCGGGGGTGCTCAACGGCACGCTCCAGACCGACATCTTCAAGGAGTACATCGCGCAGAAGGAGTGGCTCTTCCAGCCGGAGCCCCATCTGCGCCTGATCGGCGACCTCATGGAGCACTGTGCGCGCGACATCCCCGCGTACAAGCCGCTCTCGGTCTCCGGCTACCACATCCGCGAGGCCGGGGCGACGGCCGCGCAGGAGCTCGCCTACACCCTCGCCGACGGCTTCGGCTATGTGGAGCTCGGACTCTCCCGGGGGCTCGACGTCGACACCTTCGCCCCCGGTCTCTCCTTCTTCTTCGACGCGCACCTCGACTTCTTCGAGGAGATCGCCAAGTTCCGCGCCGCGCGCCGGATCTGGGCCCGCTGGATGAAGGAGGTCTACGGGGCGAAGACCGACAAGGCGCAGTGGCTCCGCTTCCACACCCAGACCGCCGGGGTCTCGCTCACCGCTCAGCAGCCGTACAACAACGTCGTGCGGACCGCGGTCGAGGCCCTGTCCGCCGTCCTCGGCGGTACCAACTCGCTGCACACCAACGCCCTCGACGAGACCCTCGCGCTCCCGTCCGAGCAGGCGGCGGAGATCGCCCTGCGCACCCAGCAGGTGCTGATGGAGGAGACCGGCGTCGCCAACGTCGCCGACCCGCTGGGCGGTTCGTGGTACGTCGAGCAGCTGACCGACCGGATCGAGGCCGATGCCGAGAAGATCTTCGACCGGATCAAGGAGCGCGGCATCAGGGCTCACCCGGACGGGCAGCACCCCATCGGGCCCATGACCTCCGGCATCCTGCGCGGCATCGAGGACGGCTGGTTCACCGGTGAGATCGCCGAGTCCGCGTTCCGGTACCAGCAGTCGCTGGAGAAGGGCGACAAGCGCGTCGTCGGCGTCAACGTCCACCACGGCTCGGTCACCGGCGATCTGGAGATCCTGCGGGTCAGTCACGAGGTCGAGCGCGAGCAGGTCCGCGAGCTCGCCGTCCGCAAGGCCGCCCGCGACGACGCCCGGGTCCGCGCCTCGCTGGACGCGATGCTGGCCGCCGCCCGCGACGGCTCGAACATGATCGGACCGATGCTGGACGCCGTCAGGGCCGAGGCGACGCTCGGTGAGATCTGCGGGGCCCTGCGGGACGAGTGGGGCACCTACACCGAGCCGCCCGGCTTCTGAGGGCCTCCGGGGCCGCCCGCTACGTGGCGGCTGCCGCGCCCAGCCCCGCAAGCAGCAGAACGGTGAAGCGCCGGGCCCAGTCCTCGTCGACGGGCTCGGCGCTCACCAGCGTCCGGTGCACGACCGCACCGGCGATCACATCGAAGATCAGGTCTGCGGTCGAGGCCGCCGACGCCTCGTCCGGTTCGACGGGCAACTCGCCGCGCTGCTGCGCCCGTTGCCGTCCCAGCAGGACGAGCCGCTTCTGCCGGTCCACGATCGAATCGCGGATCCGGGTCCGCAGTGCGTCGTCACGGGTCGACTCGGCGACCACGGCCATCAGCGCCGTCCTGGTCTCCGGACGGTCGAGCAGCGCCGCGAACTGCAGCACCACGCCCTGCACATCGGCCGACAGGCTGCCCAGGTCCGGCAGTTCCAGTTCGTCGAAGAGGACCGCGACGGCGTCCACGACCAGTTCGTTCTTGCCTGCCCAGCGCCGGTAGAGCGTCGTCTTGGCGACCCCGGCCCGCGTCGCCACATCGCCCATCGTCAGCTTCGACCAGCCGAGGTCGACCAGGGACGCGCGGCAGGCCTCCAGGATCGCCTCATCGGCCGCGGCGCTGCGCGGTCGTCCCGTTCGCGCGGGTTTGGGGTGGCCGTGGCTCAGCATGCCGTGACCATACCCGCCAGTAAGGAGAACCGACCGGTCGCGTTCGCAGTGAGACAGATCACCTGGCACTCCTGTGCGTGAGGGGTGCCGGACAGTTACGCTACGGGTCGTAGCGTAAGGACGACGGCCAGGCCGTCGTCACGCCACGAGCGAACGACAGCCACAGGTGCCGGGTGGGGACCCGGCGCCGAAAACAGGCCCTTCGAGGGTCATCGGACCGTCTGGGTCCGCGCGTCCCGCACGCCGGCGGGTACCGCGGACGGATGCGGTTCCCGGATCGCTTTCCGGAACGGCGTGCCGAGGGGGGAGGATGTACGTATGCAGCCTAGGAACATGTCCATGAGCGGCGTCGTCGACCTCGCCGCGGTGAAGGCGGCCGGCGAGGCCAAGGTGAAGGCGGAGCAGGCCCGTGCCGAGGCCGCCCGGCAGGGTGGCGGCGGTGCCGTCCCCCCGTCCTCCCTGGTGATCGATGTCGATGAGGCCGGCTTCGAGCGCGATGTCCTCCAGCGCTCCGTCGAGGTTCCCGTCGTCATCGACTTCTGGGCCGAGTGGTGCGAGCCGTGCAAGCAACTGGGCCCGCTCCTGGAGCGCCTGGCCCGCGAGTACAACGGCCGCTTCGTGCTGGCCAAGGTCGATGTCGACGCCAACCAGATGCTGATGCAGCAGTTCGGCATCCAGGGCATCCCGGCGGTCTTCGCCGTCGTCGCCGGGCAGGCCCTCCCGCTCTTCCAGGGTGCGGCCCCCGAGACCCAGATCCGGCAGACGCTCGACCAGTTGATCCAGGTCGGTGAGGAGCGGTTCGGGCTCACCGGGATCACGGTCGACCAGGAGGCCGTCGGCCCGGACGCCGAGCAGGCTCCGGCCGAGGTGCCCGCGGGACCGTACGACGCACTGCTCGAAGCGGCCGTACGGGCGCTGGACGCCAATGACTTCGGCGGCGCCGTCCAGGCGTACAAGAACGTGCTCGTCGACGACCCGGCCAACACCGAGGCCAAGCTCGGCCTCGCCCAGGCCGAACTCCTCGGCCGGGTGCAGGACATGGACCCGCAGCAGGTCCGCAACGACGCCGCCGAGAAGCCCGCTGATGTGGCGGCGCAGATCGCCGCCGCCGATCTGGATCTGGTCGGCGGTCATGTCGAGGATGCCTTCGGGCGCCTCGTCGAGACCGTGCGCCGGAATTTCGGTGACGACCGGGACGTGGCGCGGCTGCGGCTGCTGGAGCTGTTCGACGTCATCGGCCCCGACGATCCGCGTGTCGTCGCGGCCCGCACGGCACTGGCGCGCGTCTTGTTCTGATGTGACAACGCGGCCGTGGGGGGGCCCCCCCCCGCGCCCCCCCCCGGGGTGGGGGGCCGCCCCCACAAAGGCCCCCCCCCAAAAACAAAAAAAATAAAAAAAACACAAGAAAAAGAAACAAAAAAATGTAGGGGGGGTTGTGG
>NZ_JBHVEE010000057.1:0-59648 GCF_042802415.1 Streptomyces sp. NPDC057486
TCGTTTTCCCCACCCCGCCCACACCCCCGGGGGTGGGGGGGGGGGCGGCCCCCGCGCGGGGGGCCCTACCCGGGGGGGGTCGGGCCCCACGGCGTTGGTCGGGCGGTCGAACTGCTCAGCGCACAAGAAGCTCGAAAGGCACCGCGGACTCGAGTCCGGCACGGGCACCGGTCGCGGTGAGATATCCGGTGAGCGGCCCCCGTACGTCGGCGAACCGCGGTCCCAGCGCCGCCAGATAGGCGGCGTGCGCCTCCACCGAGGCCACCGCGCTGTCGAGATGGCCACCGACATCCGCCGCGTGGGTCGGAACGGGCGACGAGGCGATGGCCACATAACGGACCCCCGCCCACGGTTCGAGGTCGAGGTCCGGGAAGATCCAGCGGTTCCCCGCGTCCCCCACGGCATCCAGAACCGCTCGCCCGGTGTTGCGGTGATCGGCCATGTTCCAGCCACCGCCGATGGCCCGGTCGTGGTGGTTGCAGGTGATCACCAGGTCCGGCCGGTGACGACGGATCGCGGCGGCGATGTCGCGGCGCAGTGGCAGCCCGTGCTCGACGGACCCGTCGGGGTGGTCGAGGAACTCCACCGGTGCCGCGCCGACGATCCGCGCACTGGCCAGTTGTTCGTCGGACCGCACCTTCGCGGACTCGGCGGGGCTCATGCTGTCGATGCCGGCCTCTCCGTGGGTGACGAGTACATACGCCACGCTCTTTCCGGAGGCGGTCCAGGCAGCGACGGCGCCCGAGGAGCCGAACTCCATGTCGTCCGGGTGGGCGACCACCGCGAGCGCCCTGCTCCAGTCGTCGGGCATCGGTTCGAGAGTGTCGGCCATGGTGTTCTCCATCCCTGGGTGTGGGTGGTGCGACGGTCCATGTAATCGACCCGCCGGTCGCGCTCTCTGCTCAGATTTGGGCAGGCGGTACGGATCGCCGTCGTTACTGTCGGGCCCTGGAGGTGGCCGATGAAGCCGACGGAACTGACCACCCTGGTCCGTGACCGGCTCGCCGATGTGATCGGAGTGCCGGCGGGGGACATCGCCGATGGCGCGCCGTTCGACGACCTCGGTGTCGATTCCATCCTGCGGATGGAGCTGGTCCGCTCGCTCAGCCAGGACCTCGGGGTCGAGTTGCAGGCGGCCGAGGCGTACGACCACGACACCGTCACGCTGCTGGCGAAGCTGTTCGCGGAAACGGTGGCGGCGCGGGATGCCGTGACCGGTGGGCCGAGCGCACCGGAGACCGGCCCGCCGGACCCGTCGCCGGACGCATCGCCGGACGGACCGGTGGCGGCAACGGTGGCCGAGCCCGGGCCCCGCCCCGGCCATCGCGCCGAGGAGCCGACCGATGCCGGATCCGGCGCCGCGGACGGGGATCTCGCGGAGGAACTGGCGGCGTTGGCCGCCGAGGTCACCGGCCGGGCGTTCGACCGGGACGCCGCCTTCGCCGACAACGGATTCACCTCGTTCGACATGCTCCGGATGATCAGCGTCCTGGAGAAACGCCTCGGCTCGCTGCCCAAGACGCTGCTGTTCGATCAGCCGTCGGTGGGCGGGCTCGCGGATCACCTGGCCGACGGGTACGGTCTGGTCACCCTCGGCGCGGCCGACGGCGCCGGTGGCGGACCGGCGGGCAGGTCACCGCAGCCGCTGGACGAGGTCCGACCGGCGGCCGACGGCGAGCCGGCCGTCCTCGTCAAACGCGAACTCGGGGACCAGCCCGCCCTGGCCGCCGTCCTGGAGGATCTCCACACACGGCATGCGGTGGAGAGCGGTCTCGCCGGACGGGACATCGCCCCCCTGGCCTTCCTCGGCTCCCGCAGGTCGGCCTACTTCAACTTCTCCGAACGGGACGGAAACCTCTTCGCCTGGAGCTACGTCGGCAGCGACGAGAACTTCGCCCCGCTCGCGGCCGAATATGTGGCCTACGCGCGGAAGAACGGGCTGAAGGCCAACTTCCTCGCGCTGATTCCGCTCGCCGAAGCGGGCGGTGTCCCGCTCACCGCCACGCCGTTCGGAGCGGTCCAACGGCTGGAGAACCTCGGTTCGTTCAGCCTGGACGGCGGGCCCATGTCCCGCCTGCGCTATCTCGTCCGGCGCGCCGAACGGCTGGGGGAGTGGCGCACGGTCGAATACCGCAGCGGCAGCGATCCCGCCACCGACGGCCGGATCGCATCGATGATCGACTCCTGGACCGGCAACAAACAGATGACCAATCCGTATGTCTCCGTGGTCAAGGAGGAGATCCGGTCCGGACAACTGGCGCCGCGCTACCGCCCGTTCCTGACCTATCTCGATGACGAGCTGGTCAATGTCGTGATCGTCACCGATCTGCCCGCCGCCAACGGATACCTGCTCGACCTGGAGTTCTATCCGCCCGGGATGCCGCTCGGCGGACTCGACCTGGCGATCGTACGGATCATCGGGCAGCTGGTCGAGGAGGGCTGCGACACCTTCAGCTTCGGTGCCAGCTTCGGAGTGAGCATCACCGATTCGGCGACCAGCGAGCCGGAGGTCGAGCAGGGCCTCAGCGAGCTCCGGTCCGCCGGGATCTTCGGTGAGGGGAACTTCCAGTTCAAGAACAAGTTCCGGCCGCTCAACACGCCCATCTACCTGTGCCGTCCGGCCGATGAGGAACCCACATCCGTGTCGGATGTGATCCTGATGATCGCCGACCCCCGGCTCACTCCCGCCGCCACCGGGACCACGGCCCCCGCCCAGCGGACGGACCCGGATCCGCAGCGCCGTCCGCGGAGCATACCTGCCGAGGATCCCGTGCCCGGCCCGGTGGCCGAACGCGAACGACTGCTCGCCGCACACCATCACAACACCGCACTGCTCCCGGCGGGCTTCCCGGGCCTCGATCTCGCGGCCGGTGCCTGGTGGTACGACGGCGACGGCGGGGACGCTCAGCGGATGACCGAGCTCGCGGCGCGCGCCGTCGATGAGACGCCCCCGGACTGGATTCCGCAGCCCCACATCGCCCTGTTCGCCTCGCGCTCGGCCGCCCTCGCCGCGCTGGGCCGCTGCCTGCCCGGACCCCGGCCGTACATACGCGTGTCGCCCGCACCCGGGGACGGCCCGGAACAGCTGCGGGCCGCGCTCGCCGCGGCGCCGCCGGACAGGGTGGCGGTGCTCGACGCCACCCGGCTGCTGGAGTGCTCCGCCGGAGCCGAGGACGTGCCCGCGAGCCTCACCGCTCTGGTCGGCACCGCCGATGTCGTCGTGCTGTCCCTGCCCGCGGAACACGGAGTTCCCTACGGTGCCCTGCTGGCCTGCCGCGACGCCGCCCTGGCCGGACGGATCGACGAACAGGTCCTGTTGTACGGCGAAGGGCTGAGCCTCGGCGCCCGCCGGATCGTGTGCGCGGCGCTCGCGGACCTCGGGGCGTCCGCCGCGCGGGTGGCACGGCGGACCGCTGCGGTGGCCCGGCTCGGCGCTCGGCTGTCCGACGCCGGGCTGCCCGTCCTCGACCCGGGCCACGGCCACCAAGTCCTTCTCGACCTGGGGAAACTGGCCCAGCTGAGCAACCATGGCAACCGGGTCGTCTCCGCTCTCGTCTGGATCTACCGGGAGGCGGGCGTCAGGGCCGGACCCGTACCCGGCGACGACGGTGACCGGTTCGTGCGTTTGGCGGTGCCCCCGGAGCTGCCGGCGGACCGGCTCGACGCCGCTGCCGACGCCCTCGTCGCCCTGGCCACCTCGACCACGCCTGTGCCGGAGCTGATGGCGGTGGACGGCGAGGGCGGCTTCCACCCGCGCGAAGCCGTTCCCGAGGACATCCAGCAGGAGCTGGAAGAGGGGTACGCGCCCGGGGACGACAACGGCGCCGTGCTCCGTGAGCGGCAGCCGCACGTCCGACGTGAGCTGCTGCGGATCGGGGACGCCGATGTCGAGGTGTTCATCGCCGGCTCGGGCCCCGCACTCCTGCTGATGACACCGTTCAACATCGGTGCCGGGGTGTTCGCGGAACAGTTCGCCGCGCTGGCCGACCGGTACACCGTGATATGCGTCCACCACCCCGGTGTCGGGGCGTCGACCGTGGGCTCCGAACTGAGCCTGCCCGGCATGGCCAGGGCGGACCTGTCCGCCGTCCGCCGGCTCGGTGTCACCGGACCGGTGCACGTGGCCGGGTCCTCGTTCGGCGGGCTGGTGGCCCTCACCTTCGCACTCGAACTCCCCGACGACACCGCGTCACTGACCCTGATCGGCAGCTCGGCCACCCTCAACAACCGCGAGGGCGAGATCAACCGGCTCGACGTGGTCGCCGACCGGGACCTCTCGTACGCGGCCGAGGGCAGTGGTTCACGCCGGCTGCGCCGCGAACGCGAGGCGCACCGCGCCCACCTGTTGCGCTCCGAGAGCATGGACCCCTACAGCGGGCTGCGCTACCTCGACGTGTTCGCGGCAACGCCCGACCTCGGGCCCCGACTGGCCGACATCGCCGCGCCGGTCCAGATCGTGCACGGACACTGGGACACCGTCGTCCCGATCGCGACCGGCCGCCGGCTCCATGCGGCGATCCCCGGCTCCCGCTTCCACGAAATCCGTGACGCGGGCCACTTCCCGGCGGTGACCTGTGCCGCGGCACTCAACGCCGTACTGCACGGGTTCCTCACCGTCGCCGGACGCAAAGGCAGCGCAGATGAAGGATGAGACGGGCACGCCGGGACTTCCGGGCTGGGCGTCGCCGCGCATTCTGGACCGCAGCACGGTCAGCCGGGATGTCACCGTGGCCCCGGGCATGTGCGGCACCGGTCTGTTCGTGGGGCAACTGGGGGACTGGACCTGGGAGGCGGTGAGCGCCCTGTGCGGAGTCGATGTGTTCGCCGCCAGGAACCGGCAGGGTGAGCCCGCCTATCTGTCGTTCTACTACTTCCGGATCCGGGCCGGGCGCCGCTTCCATGTGGGCGCCCTGAACTTCGGCGACCGGCTGCGGGTGACCTCCGGCCTGTTCAACTACGGAAGTGAATCGGTGCTCGCCCTGCACACCGTGCGCAGGCAGGACAGCGACACCCCGGTGGACGAGGGCCCGTTCGACCCCGAGGCGTTCTACGCCGGCAAGGACGAGGACTGCCTGTACGTCGAGAACTTCAACCGCTGGATCAGCCGGGGGCGCACCGGCAGCAACGAGGACCTGGTGCGCTCCTCGCCCCCCGACTTCCACTACGCCGAACTGCCCCGGCTGCCCGCCCCCCACTCACCGCGAGCCGACTACCGCAACGCCCGGACGAACCGGACCTTCCTCGACGGAGAGCCCCCCGGGCGGCTGCCGACCGGGCCCACCCGGCTGACGTACGCCGTCGACGCCACCCGTGACATCAACGGAGTCGGGCTGCTGTACTTCGCCTCCTATTTCTCCATCACCGACTGGGCCCTGCTGCGCCACTGGCGCGGGCTCGGCCGGGACGTCCACGACTTCATGGGGCGCACGGTCCTGGACCAGCGGATGTGCTACCTCGGCAACGCGGACCCCGAGGCCGAACTGACCATCGAGGTCACCGGCTGGGTCCGGCCGGGCACACCCCACGACGAGATCGTGACCGTGGTGCTGGAGAACACGGGGACCGGCCAGGTCATCGCCGTCAGCACCCTGCATGTCACGGCGGAGGGAACACAGTGACCAGGGACGAGATGCGGAGCCTCGTCCATGAGGCGATCACGGACATCCTGCCGAGCGTCGCCCCCGAGCGGATCACCGACGCGGCGCATCTGCGGGACCTGGGGGCCGACTCGGTCGACCGTGTGGAGATCATCATCTCCCTCCAGGACCGGCTGGGCATCGACCGGCCGATGGCGGAGTTCAGTGACATCCCGGACATCGGCGCGCTCGTCGGATTTCTCTGGAAGGTGAGGCAGCAGTGATCGGCATCGAGGCACTCAATGTGTACTGCGGACCCGCCCGGATCCCGGTCCCCGTCCTGTTCGAGGGGCGGGGTCTCGACCCCAAGCGGCTCGGGAACCTGCTGATGGACGAACGGGCGGTGAACCTGCCGATCGAGGACACGGTGACCAATGCGGTCAACGCCGCCGCGCCGCTGGTGAGGGCCCTCGGCGACGAGGCGAGATCACGCATCGAGATACTGATCGTCTCCACCGAATCGGGCGTGGACTACAGCAAGTCGGTGAGCTCCTATGTGCACGAGCAACTGGGGCTCAGCCGCAACTGCCGCATGGTGGAGGTCAAGCAGGCCTGCTACGCGGCCACCGCCGCGCTCCAGCTCTGCGCCGGCTATCTCGCCTCCGCCGCCTCGCCCGGCGGCAAGGCTCTCGTCATCGGCAGCGACGTGGCACTGGTGGACGCCCGCGCGGAGTACGCCGAACCCGCCACCGGCGCGGGCGCGGCCGCTGTACTGATCAGTGACGAACCGCGAATACTCCGGCTGGACCTCGGCGCCTTCGGGACCTACGGCTACGAGACGCTCGACTCGGCCCGTCCCGGGCCGGAGTTCGACATCGCCGACTCCGACCGCTCCCTGTTCGCCTATCTCGACTGTCTGACGAACTCCTACCGCGATTACACCGCCAAGGTGGAGTCGGTCGATCTGCGCAAGACCTTCGGTCAGCTTGCCATGCACACCCCGTTCGCCGGCATGGTCAGGGCCGCCCACCGCAAGCTGATGCGTGACAACACCGACGCGGCGCAGCCCGAGATCGCCGAGGACTTCGAGCGCCGGGTGATCCCGTCGCTCGTCTACCCTCGCCAGGTCGGCAACCTCTGCTCCGCCTCGGTCTATCTGGCCCTGTGCAGCCTCATCGACTGTGCCGTGGACACGGCGGACATGCGGGTCGGGCTGTTCTCGTACGGCTCGGGCTGCGCCTCGGAATTCTTCAGCGGAGTCCTCGCACCGGGCGCCGCGGCCGAACTGGCCGCGCTGCACATCGGTCAACGGCTTTCCGAACGCGTGGAGTTGACCTTCGGGGAGTACGAGGCGCTGCTCGCCGAGAACTCCCGGTGCCTGACACCCGTCGCCCACCGCACCACGGACCTGGACCGTTACGGCCCGCTGGCCCGCAGGGCGATGGGTGACCGGAACATGCTCGTCCTCACGGGTGTCGAGGACTACCACCGCACCTACGCCTGGCTGCCGGACGACTGAGACCGAGGCCCGTCGGCCCCATCCGTTCCGTCCTGCCCGGCCGTCTCGTCCAGATCGATGGCACGGGCGGGGCACATCGTGACGGCCTCGTAGACCCGGTCAGCCAGTTCCGTCGGCGGGCCGGGGTCGAGGAGTACCACGAAGCCGTCCTCGTCCTGGTCGAACACTTCCGGGGCCGCCCATGCGCAGCGGCCTGCTCCGACGCAGCTCTCCTGATCCACCTGTATACGCATGCGGCCAGGCTAGGCATCCTGTCGAGCCTCCGCTGAACAGGATTGAGCAGGTTTTCGAGACCCGAACAAAGTGCTCAATCTTGAGTGGCTGCCGGGTTTCCACCCGGGTCAGGCTGCGCACTGTCTCAGATACGCCTGGGAGAGGTGACAACGGTCGTGCCGGATTCCTACCCGATGAACCGAACGTGCCCCTTCGACCCCGCACCAGAGCTCGCCGAACTACGCCGCCGGCCGTCCATCTCGCGGGTGCGGCTGGACTTCGACGACAGCATGGTCTGGCTGATCACCAAGTACGAAGATGCCTGCACCGTACTGCGCGACACCCGGTTCAGCTCCGACTTCACCCGGCCGGGATTCCCGGCCCGGCTGACGTCCCGCCCGCCGGGGCCCGGGACGTTCATCAGGATGGACCCGCCGGACCAGACCAGGCTGCGCGGCCTGCTGGTGCCGGAGTTCAGGCTGAAGCGGGTCCAGGAGCTGCGCCCGATGATCCAGCGGATCGTCGACCGGCTGCTCGACGAGATGATCGCCAAGGGCTCGCCGGCCGACCTGATCGAATCCTTCGCGCTGCCGCTGCCGTTCGTGATCATCACGGAACTGCTCGGCGTCCCCGACGAGCACCGGGAGTTCTTCTACGAGACCACCAACATGATCGGCGACCAGAGCATCAGCACAGCCGAGCGGATGACGGTGCGCACCAAGCTCAGGTCGTTCCTGGAAGAGCTCGTCAGCAGCAAGGAGGCACACCCCACGGGCGATCTGCTCAGCCGGATCCTGGAACGCCGCGAGGGGGCCGAGGTCAGCCGCGAGGAGGTCATCGGCATCGCCACCCTGCTGATGGTCGCCGGGTACGAGACGGTGGCCAGCCAGATCGGTGTGAGCACGCTGGTGCTGCTCCAGCACCCGGAGCAGCTCGCCGAGTTGAAGGCCGACCCGTCCCTGATGGACGACGCCATCGAGGAGCTCGTACGCCACCAGACCGTCACCGATTACGGTGCCCGGCGGGTGGCGACCGAGGACGTGCGGGTAGGTGGAGAACTGATCAGGGCGGGCGAGGGTGTGCTGGTGGTCCTCGGCTCGGCCAACCGTGACGAGTCGGTGTTCGCCGACCCCGACCGGTGGGACATGCACCGAGGGGCGAGGGAGCACCTCGGCTTCGGTTTCGGGCCGCATCAGTGCCCGGGGCAACTGCTCGCACGCGCACAACTGGAGATCGCGCTCAACACCTTGTTCCGGAGGCTGCCCGATCTGAAGGTGGCCACATCGATCGAGGAGGTTCCGTTCCGTGGAGACATGTTCGTCTACGGCGTCCACCGCCTGCCCGTTACCTGGTAACGGGCAGGCCGGTCCGGTTCGTGCCGCATCTGTCCCGCAGTACAACGACGTACGGAAGGAGTCGGAAAAGTGTCGATAGCCCCGAACACCCAGGACTCGGGCGACCGCACCGCCCTGCACCAGGCGGCTGCCGCAGGCGATGACGTACTTCAGTCCGCGAACGCCGGAGTCGTCGTCGAGCGCACCGCGGTGATCGCTGCCGGGCTCGCCACCGAAGCCCACCTGTTCGCCCGCCAGCTCACGGAGGCGATCAACAAGGGCAACCCCGGGACGGCGACCGCGTTCGTGTACGACGAGACGTTCGGTGTGCAGGGGCGCCTGCACTGGATGATCCACCTCCGTTCGATGGGCGATTACGAGCGGATCATGCGGACCGCGGCGACCGGACCCGAGCCGTGGAGCCGTCTCTTCGTGCCCGGCAGTGTCAAGGACCGCGTCATGCTGCCCCAGTTCTGGGGCATGTACAACACCAGCGCGGAAGGCGACCTGGCCAAGCAGACCGCCGTCTTCCAGGGCACCGAGCGCATCACCGGTCTGCCCCCCGCCTACCAGCAGACCACGATCCCGCTCGACCGGCTGCTGAACTCCGCCAACTGCGGTGTACTGATCCACCGCACCGGAGTGCTCGACTACGACCTGCGCTCCGAGGGAAGGCAGTTCGCCCGCGAGGTCGCCGAATCGATCAACAGTCATGTCGGTGACGACGTGTCGGTATTCGTGTACGAGGGTGCTTTCGGGCCCGCCGACCACCTGCACTGGCTGATTCACATGCGGTCCATGGACTCGTACTTCCGACTGCTGGAAATGCACGTACGGAACGAGGACGTGCGTGATCTGTACTTCCGTGAACTGATTTCCGCCGAAAAGGGTGGTGGCACCTGGGCTCGGATGTTCCTCCCGGGCACTCTCGTGGACACCGCGATGACGCCACAGCAGTGGCATCCTGAATTCTGACCCGTGTCGGCCGATGGATGGGGGAGTACGGGGGAGTAATGGCCCTGAGCGTCGCGGAACACAAGTGTCTTACCGACCAGATCGGCGCGATCTGTCGCCGTGAATGCATTGGTGCCACGCCGATCAGGGTGCGGCGTAGATCGAACATCTACAACAGCGGGCAGGCCGATTCCCATGTGTACTTCGTGGAAAGCGGCCGGGTGAACCAGATGATGTTCTCCCCGGACGGAAAGGTCTGCCTGCTGTCCGTGCACGGCCCCGACGAGATATTCGGTGAGGGCTGCCTGCTCGAACCGGAGCAGCAGGCCACCGCGAGCGCGATGAAGGACACGGTGCTCCGAAGAGTGCCGGCCGGCAGATTCCTCGCCGCCCTGGGCGAGGAGGGACTTCTGGAGGCCTTCATCCGATACCTGGTCAATCAGATGGCCGAACAGCAGCAGGTGATCCTCGGTTTCGCGACCATGGACAGCAAGCTGCGACTGGCTACCGCACTGCTGCAGCTCGGCCGCAAGTTCGGCAGGCGGCACCCGCAGGGCCTGTGCATCTCCGAACGGCTCACCCAGGAAGAACTGTCCGAGATGGTGGGGACGACCCGGTCCAGGGTCGGATTCTTCCTGAAGGGATTCGGCGCGGTCGGCTTACTCAACTTCGACCGCAATGGATTCATCGTCGTCGACGAGAAGCGACTGGCGAACTATGTGGGCATCTCGGCCTGATGAAGGGAAATTCGGTGCCACACGTACGGATATCCGCCGGTGAGGAAACGTCGGCCGGAACAACGGCCGGAATCATCGGAATGCTGGAGGAGCTGACGGGCCGGTCCGGGATCGAGGAGACCGATGTGCTGGAGAGCATCGGCCTGAGTTCCATCATGGCCGCCCGGCTGCTTCTGGAGATCCATGACCGGTACGGGGTCGATCTGCCCCTCGACCGGCTCGACCGGTCATCCACCGTGGCCGCGCTGGCCGGGGCGGTCGCCGGCGGGCCGGGGGCACCACCGGGCCGCGCCGGCGGGATCAGACAGCTGGACGTCCCGGTCCGCCCACCGGGCAGACCGGGCGGGGCCGAGGAGTTCCCGCTCACCTCGGTCCAGCAGTCGTACGTGGTCGGCAAGCACCCGCAGCTGAGCCCCGACACCGTCGGCTGCCACCACTACCGCGAGTTCGCGCTCGCGGACACCGATGTGGACCGGCTGCGGAACGCTTGGCGCAGGGTCCTCGGCCATCACGCAATGCTGCGTGTCGTGGTGGCCGGGACCCGTCAGCGCATCGGTGACGGCGGGACATGGGACATCACGGCGCACGACCGGCGCTCCGGCTCCCGCGCGGACTTCGACGCCCATGTGGCGTCGGTGCGGAACCGGATGTCCCACCACTGCTACCCGCCCGACAGAGCGCCCCTGTTCGCGATCGAGGTGTCCCACGGACCGGATGGCCTGGATGTCGTCCACCTGAGCATCGACGGTCTGGTGACCGACGGCTACGGCCTGGAACTCCTGCTCGATCACTGGGGGCAGTGCTACCACGACCCCGGCACGGAACTGCCCGTTGCCGGGATCAGCGCCCAGGACTGTGCATGGGCCCTGGAGGAACACCGCGGGACAGCGGAGTTCGCCGCAGATGTCGACTACTGGACCACCCGGCTGCGCGAGATCCCCGCGGCCCCGGACGTACTGGCGGCGGACCGGCCGCCCTCCGGCGGGGAACTGTCCTGCCACCGCCGCGAACCGCTCGGGGCCACCCTCGCCCCCGAGCAGTGGCAGGCCCTGCGCAAAAAGGCAGCGGCCTGGGAGGTGTCGCCCACCTCGCTGGTCCTCACCGTCTTCGCCGAGGCGCTGCAACGGGCGGGCGGCGGGCCGGAGTTCCTGCTCGTACTGACCACCAGCGACCGGGTCCGTCTCCCCGCGGCCACCGCGGAGCTGGTGGCACCGCTCACCTCGACCATGCTCCTGCCGGTGCGGCCCGACCCCGCCCGGCCGCTCGCGGAGTCGGCGGCAGCGACGCACCGCGGCCTCTGGGAGGGGTTCGGGCACTCGTCCGCCTCGGGCATCGAGGTGATCAGGGCGGTCGGGACCGGCCGTGGCGGCAGCGCGGCCCCGCGGCTCCCGGTCGTTTTCACCAGCATGCTCGATCTGCGGCCGAAGCGGCACGACGAGGGATTCGGCCGGCAGGTGTCGTACGCGGTCGGCCAGACCTCCGGCGTCGCCCTCGACCACCAGATGTGGGAGGAGGACGGCTCGCTCCGAGTGCGCTGGGACCTGGTGCCCGAGCTGTTCGCGCCCGGCGCGGGCCGGACACTGTTCGCGGACTTCATCGGCGCGCTGATGGCGCTGGCCGATCCCGAGGAGGCCGAGGAGCGAGCCCTCAACGAGCTGCAACAGGGCTATCTCGTCGACCGGCTCGCGGGAGCCCGGGAGGGCTGCCAGGTCTACCAGAGCTTCCGCCTCGACAGCTTCGACCCGGAACGGCTGGAGACGGCCTGGTCACGGCTGGTGGCTTCCACGGATGTGCTCCGTACGGACGTGACACCCGGCGGGAAGCTGCGCATACGCGCCCACACCCCCCGGAGCCTGCACATCCCCGTGCTGCCGGCCGAAGCGGCACAGCGGCTGCCGCACGAGATGACCGCCCGTCCCTTCCAGCCCGGCCGGTGGCCGCTGTGGGACCTGCGGATCACCGGTGGGGAGGACGGCGGCCCCGCCGTGCTGCACCTCGCCGTCGACCTGCTCACCGCCGACGGGCTGAGTATCCAGCTCATCGGACGCCGGCTGATGCGTCTGCTGCACGGCGTGGAACCTCCGGATCCCGGCACACCCGCTGCCCCGCCGCCGCCCCCGACCCGCGACACCCGGGCCGAGGAGCACTGGCGGGCCCGCGCCGCCGCACTCCCGCCGGGACCCGCACCGCGGGACACCAGTGGGCCTCGGACCCGTCTGGAAGGGGTCCGTACCGGCTGGCGCGCCGCCACGGCGACCCTGCGGGGCGAAGGGCTACGGGGCGACCCGGTCCTGCTCGGCGCGCTCACCGAGGCGCTCACCGGAATCCTCCCCGACCCGTACCCGCTGGAAGTGGTCCGCTGGCCGCAGGCACCGAGGCCCGCCGAACACACGGCCCTGAGCCTGCTGACGGCCGAACCGCGCCTCCCGTCGCACGAGCGGGCCGCGCACTACCAGCGGATCCTCGACGAGGACACCGCGTCGGACACCGCCTCTGCGCTGACCGGCCTGCGCGGCGTCCGTACCCGGCCCGCGCCCACCCTCCCCGTCGTCCTCACCAGCGCCTACGACGTGACCGGAACGCCCCTGCCCGCGGGTGTCACCCCCGGTCCCGGACTGACCAGCACTCCCGGGGTGGCACTCGACTGCATCGTGACCGTGGACGGCGACCGGCTGCACTACTGCTGGGACGTGGCCCCCTCGGCCTTCGACCCGCAGGCGCTCGCCGAGGCCTTCGCCGCCTTCGGTGACCTGGTCGCCCGCATCGGTGACGTCCCGGACCGCACACAGGCGCTCCACCCCGTCGTACGCGAGGCGAACGACACCGCCGTCGACTTCCCCGCCGCGCACCCGGTCCACCGCCTCTTCGAGGACCAGGCCCGCAGGCGGCCCGACGCGGAAGCGGTCCGCCGGCGCACGGGGCCACCCATGACGTACGGGGAGCTGAATCGGCGGGCGAACCGGATCGCCTGGCGGCTGCGGGACCTCGGAGTCGGCCCGGGGACGGCCGTGGGCATCGCCCTGCCCAGAACCCCCGACCTGGTGGCCGCGGTGTTCGGCGTACTCAAAGCAGGCGGCACCTACGTGCCGATCGAGCCCCAACTGCCGCCCGAACGGGCCGAATCCATACGGGCCGACGCCGCCGTCGCGATCGTGCTCGTGGCCGGCCCGGAACAGCGCCGGTGGCCCGCGGAGAGCGCGGTCACCACCGTCGACGTGACCGCGCTCGCCGAGGACATCCGCGAACGCACCGACCCACCGGCCCACGCCACACCGTCCGACACGGCCTATGTCATCTTCACCTCGGGCAGCAGCGGCCGCCCCAAAGGTGTCGCGGTGACCCACCGGGCCGTGCTCAACCTCCTCAACTGGTGCTACCGGACCTGGGAGTTCACCCCCGGCGACCTCGGCATGTGCGTGACCTCGCTCGGCTTCGACCTGTCCGTCTTCGACATCCTCGGACTGCTCGGCCGGGGCGCCGCGCTCTACCTCGCCGACGAGGCACAGCAGCACGACCCCGATCTGCTGCTCCGCGCCCTGGTCGAGGAACCCGTGACCTTCTGGAACTCGGCGCCCACCACCCTGGCCCAACTCGCGCCGAGAATGGCCGCCCACGCGGACCACCCCGGCACCGGCACGCTCAGGCTGGTCTTCCTCAGCGGCGACTACACCCCGCTGTCCCTGCCCGACGAGGTGCGCGCGGTGTTCCCCGGTGCGCGGATCGTGAGCCTGGGCGGGGCGACCGAGGCGACCGTCTGGTCGAACTTCTTCCCGGTCGACGAGGTCGACCCCCAGTGGCGGAGCATCCCCTACGGCAAACCCATCGACAACGCCCGCTACTACGTCCTCGACGAGGAGCTGCGGCCCTGCGAACCGGGCACCGAAGGAGATCTGTTCATCGCCGGGGAGTGCCTGAGCCAGGGCTACTACCGGCGGCCCGAGCTGACCGCCGAGCGATTCGTCGACGACCCGTTCGCCGCCCGTGCGGGAGAGCGGATGTACCGGACGGGCGACCGCGCCCTGCACCGGCCGGACGGTCACCTGGTCTTCCTCGGACGCTCCGACGGACAGGTCAAGATCCGGGGCTTCCGGGTGGAACTGGAGGAGATCGAGCACCGGCTCCGGCTGCACCCGGACGTACGCGACGCGGTCGTCGTCGTACGCAGCCAGAACGGCGACAGCAAGCTGGTCGCGCATGTGATCCCCGCGAACGGCACGATGCCCGCGGTGCGGGACCTGCGCGCCTTCGCCGCACGCACACTGCCGGACTACATGGTGCCCAACTACGTGGAGCAGCTCACCGAGTTCCCGGCGACCGCCAACGGCAAGCTCGACCGCGCGGCGCTCGCCCGGCCGCCCGCCGCGCCACAGACAACGCCGACGGTCCCCGCCGCCGCGGCAGGGGTGCGCGCCGAGGACATCGCCGAGGTCTTCGCCGGACTCCTCGGGCTGGACACGCTGGACCCGGCCGCCGACCTGTGGGACAGCGGTGCCTCGTCGTTCACCATGGTGCAGGCATCCGCTCTCATCGAGGAGCGGTACGGCCGGCGGACCGAGGTCGCGGTGCTGCTCGCCGAGGCCACCTGCATATCGATCGCCCGGCATCTGTCCGCCACACCCGGGGCCGCCGACACCGTCGCGCCGCCGGCCGTGCAGGACGAACCGGCCCCGCCCCCTGCACCGAACGCACCGGACGAACCCGCCGTGGCTCGGGCGGAGCCCGGAACCGTACCGCAGGACATCCCCGAAGCCCTCGAGCGGCCCACCGCCGTGGACTTCTTCTCGCCCGAGGACCGGCAGCTCTTCAAATCCGCCGGTCATGCCACCCGGCACGCGCCCGCGCGCAGCGTGCTCCCCCTCGCCGACGTCGGATTCGCCGAGGAGGTCTACGCCGCGCGGTCCACCCAGCGCGACTTCGACTCCGCGCCCCTGCCCGCGGAATCGCTGGCCCGGTTGCTCGGACTGCTGCGCCGCACGACGACGGGCGGACGGCCCCGGTACCTCTACCCGTCGGCCGGCGAAACCTACGCCGTCCAGGCCTATGTGCGGGTGCGGCCCGGCCGTGTCACCGGCGTCGAAGCGGGCGTCCACTACTACCGGCCGGACCGGCACGAGCTGGAACTGATCACACCGGCACCGGACTTCGACCGCACCGCGCATGTCTTCTACAACCGGCCGGTCTTCGACAAGGCGGCCTTCGAGCTGTTCCTGATCGGCCAGCGGGACGGCATCACCCCCCTGTACGGGCAGGACGCGGACCTGTACCTGGCGTTGGAGGCCGGATACATCGGCCAGTTGCTCACCGGGGCCCAGGCCGCCTGCGGCATCGGGCTCTGCCCGGTCGGCTCGCTGAACTTCGGCGCCATCCGGGCCGAGTTCGGGCTCGACGAGGGGCACCGGCTGCTGCACACCTTCATCGGCGGCACCCGCATCGGCCACGAATCCCACGGCGTGGCGCCGCAGTACCCCGCCACGGTCCCGGACCGCGGGGCGGACCGGGCCACCCGGTCCGGGCGGGCCACCACGCGGTCGCGCACGGAACCCCTCCCCGCCGGCGTACCGCGCGCGGTGGACGACATCGCCGTGCTCGGAGCCGCCGGACGCTTTCCCGGCGCCGACGACCTCGACACCTACTGGCGCAACCTGGCCGCCGGGCACATCGCGATCGGGCCGCCGCCCGCGTCCCGCCGCGCGGCCCTGGGACAGCACGCACCCGACGCGGGCTATCTGCGGGACACCGAGGCCTTCGACAGCCTGCTGTTCCACATCTCGCCGACCGAGGCCCGCACACTCGACCCGCAGACCAGGCTCACCCTCCAGGCCGTATGGGAATGCCTGGAGGACGCGGGGCTGACCGCGGCGTCGCTGCGCGCCACGGCGCCCCGAATCGGTGTGTTCACCGGGGCGATGTGGCAGGACCACCAGCACATCGGCGCCGACGCGTGGCGGCGTGGCGAACAGGCGGAGATCTTCGGCGGCGCGTCCGAGATCCCGAACCGGATCTCGCACCACTTCGGTCTCACCGGGCCGAGCATCGCCGTCGACACCTCCTGCTCCTCCTCGCTGACCGCACTGCACCTCGCCGTACGCAGTCTGCGCTCGGGCGAGTGCGACGCGGCGGTCGTCACCGGCGCCAGCCTCGTCTCGCACCCCTACCACCTGGCACTGCTGGAGGACGGCGGCCTGCTCCGGTCCGCCGGAGTGCCGGGGGCGTTCTCGGCAGACTCCTCCGGGTGGATACCGGGCGAGGGCATCGGTGCGCTCCTGCTGCGGCCCCGGCCGGCCGACGGTGCCGAATCCGGCGGCGTTCCACTGCGCGGGATCATCGAGACCACCTGGACCGGGCACATCGGCGGGGCGGGCCGCTACGGCTCGGCGAACGCGGAGGCCCTGACCGCCTCGATCGGCCAGACCCTGCATGGAGCCGGACTCGAGCCCGGTGACATCGGCTACGTCGAGTGCGCCGCTGCGGGTGCGAGTATCGCCGACGCCGCCGAGATCACCGCACTCGGCGAGATCTTCCGCACCGGTGGCCGCCCGCTCGTCGGCACGGTCAAACCGGGCATCGGGCACCTGGAGGCCGCGGCAGGGCTCTCCCAGCTCATCAAGGTGCTGCTCCAGTTCGAGCACCGCCGGATCGCCCCGACGGTCCGGGCCGCCTCGCTCAGCCCGCTGATCGGCTTCGAACGAGTACAGCTCGCCGACACTCTGCGGGACTGGGAGCCGCCCGCCCCCGGCGCACCGCTGCGCGCCCTGGTCAATGTGACGGGAGCATCCGGCACCCTCGGTCATGCGGTGCTCAGGTCTGTTCCGGGGCAGTCATGAACGCCGGTGTCTGGGCGTCCACCGGCCCGGGTTTCGAGGAGGCGCCGATCCGGCTGCTGTGCTTCGCGCACGCAGGCGGCGGCCCGCTGTTCTACCGCCCCTGGCGGGCCCCCCTGCTCCCGGAGATCGGGGTGCTCGCCGCGGTCCTCCCCGGCAGGGAGACCCGGGTCAGGGAACGGCCCTGCGAACGGCTCGACGAGCTGCTGCCGCCCCTGTTCGACGCCCTGCGGCCCTACGCAGACCGGCCGTTCGCGCTGTTCGGGCACAGCCTCGGCGCGATAGTCGCCTACGAGATGGCGCGGCTGTTCAGCGAGAGCGGGACCGGCCCGCCGCTGCGCCTGTTCGTCTCCGGCCGCCGTGCACCGCACCTGCCCGCACGGCACGCCCCCCGCCACACCCTCACCGACGGCGACTTCCTCGGCCTCCTGACCCAGCTCGGCGGCACCCCGCCCGAAATCCTGCGACAACCAGGGATGGCCGAGCTGTTCCTGCCGTCGCTGCGGGCCGACTTCCGGATGAATGAGACCTACGATCCGGCGCCTGAGCGCCCGCCGTTGTTCTGCCCCGTCACGGCACTGACCGGCGACGCGGATCCCGAGGTCACCCGGGACGACATCGCCGCCTGGTCCGCCGTGACCTGCCGGGACTTCAGGATGCGCACCTTCGACGGGGACCACTTCTACCTCAAGTCGGCTCCGCCACCGGTGGTCTCGGCGATCCGCACCGATCTCGGACTGCTCGCCCCAGCCCCGGTGGGCGGCGCACCGTGATGGACGGGCTGCGGCTGCCGCCCCTGGTCGCCGCGCAACGCCAGCGCCGCCACATGCCACGGGGTCGGGCGCCACTGCTGGAACCGCCACGGCTGCGGGGCGTCGGGCAGCTCGGCGCGTAACGGGCCGGGCCCGAGCAGGAATCCGCAGGCGTCGAACGGCAGCCGCAGCCCGAGACCGCGCGCTTTGGCATACGCCTCCTTCAGCACCCAGTGCTGAAGGAAGCGGTGCGCCCTGACCCCGTCGGGCAGCCCGGCGAACCCGGCGTACTCCCCGGAGCTGAGCACCCGCCGGGCGAGCGCGTCGGTGTCGGTGCTCCGCCGGATCGTCTCCACATCGATCCCGCAGTCCGTACCGGCGGCCAGCACACAGGCCACCAGCCCTCCCGTGTGCGAGATGTTGAAGCGCAGCCAGCGGTACGCGCGAGGCTCGGCGATCTCCGGGCGCCCGAGCGGCGACCTGACGAACGCCCAGGCGTGCGGCGGAACCTGCGGCACCCACCAGCTCAGAGCCGTGCGCAGCAGCACATGGGCCGCCACGTACTCGGCGCGGTCGCCGACCCGGCGCTCAGCGACATCCAGCTCGTCGGCGGACAGCACCCGGAGGTATCCGTCCGGTGACCCGGCCACCGCACAGGTCCAGACATGCACGGGGTGCTCGGGCCACCCGCTCGGCGAAGTCACCGTCCCATCGTGACCACCGCGCTCCCGGCCGCCTGCTCAATGCTGCGCAG
This sequence comes from Streptomyces sp. NPDC057486, assembly GCF_042802415.1. Lineage (NCBI taxonomy): Bacteria > Bacillati > Actinomycetota > Actinomycetes > Kitasatosporales > Streptomycetaceae > Streptomyces > Streptomyces sp. NPDC057486. The sequence continues at coordinate 18,661 of NZ_JBHVEE010000057.1, forward strand.
ACCCGGGCCGGGCCGCCCGCTAGAAAAGTCGCGTGGGTACTGGCAGCGCAATCGGCATCGAAGCGATCCATTCGTACATCGGGCCGGCCTCCGTCGACGTACGGGAACTCTTCGTCGCCCGGGGCCTCGACCTGAGCAGATTCGACAACCTCATGATGCGGCGAAAATCCGTGAACCTGCCGTGCGAGGACCCGGTCACCAACGCGGTCAACGCGGCCCGGCCGCTCCTCGCCGAACTGGACGAGGACGCACGCGCACGGATCGAACTCCTGGTGGTGGCCACCGAATCCGGCCTCGACCTGGGCAAGCCCATCAGCACCTATGTGCATCACCACCTGGGGCTCGGCAACGCCTGCCGGTCCTTCGAGGTGAAACACGCCTGCTACGGGGGGACCGCCGCCCTGCAGACCGCCGCTGCGATGATCGCCGCCAGTCCGGTACCGGGCGCGCTGGCCCTGGTCATCGCCACCGACGCCCCGGGCACCGCCGCCCGCGGCACCACCTGGGAGCCCGCCGAGGGTGCCGGTGCGGTCGCGATGCTCGTCGGCGCACCGGGCCGGATCCTGCGGCTCGACCCGGGCGGCAGCGGCTTCCACACCTTCGAGGTCCTGGACACCGCCCGCCCGCGCGCCGATGTGGACGTGGTCAACGCGGACGCCTCCCTGCTCGCGTACATGACCTGTCTGGAGAAGAGCTTCGAGCACTACTGCCAACGGGTCGCGGGCGCCGATCTGCGCAAGACCTTCGGCCACCTCGTCATGCACACCCCATTTCCCGGCATGGTCAGGGGCGGACACCGGCTCCTGATGCGCAAGAAGGCGGCGGCGGGCGCGGCAGAGATCGACCGGGACTTCACCGAACGGGTCGCCCCCTCCCTGGAGTACTGCGCCGACACGGGCAATCTGTTCTCCGGCGCCCTCTATCTCGCCGTCTGCTCGCTCCTTGACCACACCCGTCTCGACGGCCCCGAACGGGTCGGGCTGTTCTCCTACGGCTCCGGCTGCGCCTCGGAGTTCTTCAGCGGAGTCGTGGGTCACGAACCGCCCGTCCGACGGGGCATCGACCGGCAGCTGGCCGACCGTCACCCGCTGACCGTGGCCGAGTACGACCGGATCACCGGCATGGCCGACGACCGCGGATTCGGCACCAGGGACGCCGTGTTCGACACCGGACCGTACGCGGCTGCCTACGAGCGCCGGATGGCGGGGCGCGGGCTGCTGGTCCTCGACCGGATCGACGCCTACCGCCGCACCTATCGGTGGAGCTGATGGAGCCGGCCATGGACCCGAGAATCACCGTTCGCGAGGACGGCGCACTGCTGCGGATCACCCTGGACCGTCCGGACCGCCGCAACGCCATGGACGCGGCTCTGGTCGACGCGCTGGACGCCGCGCTCGACCGGGCCGAGCGCAGCCCCGATTGCCGGATCGTGGTCCTGCAGGGCCGGGACGGCATCTTCTGCACCGGCATGGACATCGCGGGGGCGGCCCGGGACACTCCCGCGGACGACGAGCACACGGCCCGCCGATTCTTCGCCCTGATGACCAGACTGGCCACCGTCCCGCGGATCGTGGTCGCCCTGGTGGACGGACAGACCACGGGCGGCGGCGTCGGCCTCGCGGCGGCCTGCGACCTGATGTTCGCGGCCCCCCGCTCGTCGTTCGGCCTGCCGGAAGGACTGTGGGGACTGCTGCCCTGTTGCGTACTGCCTTTCCTGATCCGACGGGCCGGCCGGCAGACCGCGTACACCATGTCACTGACCACCCTGCCGCTGTCCGCGGCCGACGCGGAACGCCGCGGGCTCGTGGACGCCGTGGACGACGATCCCGAGACCCTGCTCCGGCGGGTGGCGTTCCGGGCGGGCAAGGTCGCGCCCGATGTGGTGGGCGACCTGAAGACCTATCTGACCCGGCTGCAGCCGATGCCCCGGGAGACGGAGGACATCGCCGTGGCCGAACTGATGCGGCTGACCTCGTCGGACCGGGTACGCCGGAACTTCGACGCCTTCGCCGCCGACGGCACCTTTCCGTGGCAGAGCAGCACCGCCCCGACCACGAGGAGTTCGGATTGACTACCGCATGGGTGTTCCCGGGCCAGGGTTCGCAGCGCAAGGGCATGGGAAAGGACGTCCTCGACCGCTATCCGGAACTGTGCGCGATCGCCGACGCGGTCATCGGACACCGGGTACGGGCGCTGTGCCTGGAGGACGACGAACTGCTGCACCATGTGCGCTACGCGCAGCCCGCGATGTTCGTCGTGAACGCACTGAGTTTCCTGGCCGCCCGTGACGACGGCGACCCGCTGCCCGATTTCGTCGCCGGGCACAGCCTCGGCGAGTACGCGGCACTGTTCGCCGCCGGGTGCTTCGACTTCGAGACCGGGCTCCGGCTGGTGCGCCGCCGGGGCGAGGTGATGGACGGTGTCACCGGCGGCGGCATGCTCGCCGTGCTGGGACTGGACTCGGAGCGGGTCGGCCGCACACTGGCGGCCCGCGGCTTCGACGACGTCGACCTCGTCAACCTCAACGGGCCCGAGCAGCTGGTGTTGTCCGGGCCCGCCGCGCGGGTGCGGGAACTGCGCCCCGTGCTGCGGGAGGCGGGGGCGACGAAGTGCGTCCTGCTCAATGTCGACGTGCCCGCCCACTCCCGGTACATGGAGGCGGCGGCCGACGAGTTCGCGACGGACCTGCACGCGGTACGGTTCGCGTCTCCCGCGCTCCCCGTCATCGCCAACCTGACGGCCGCGCCCTACCCGGCCGAGGGGATCGCCGACATGCTGCGGCGTCATCTGTACCGTCCGGTGCGCTGGCTGGACAGCATGAACCTTCTGCTGGACGAAGGAGTCGCCGAGATACGCGAGATCGGGCCCGGGCAGGTGCTGGGCAAGTTCTGGGCCGCGGCGAAGGCCGCGCGGACGGACGCAGGGACCGGGCCGGCCACGGACGGCGCTTCGCCCGCCGCCGCGGAGGCGGCCCCGCCACCCGCCGTCACCGTGCCGGGCGCCGACCGGCTGGTACTGATCTCGGCCGCGGGCGCCGAGCAGCTGCGCGAGGTCGCCCGCAGACTGCGCGACCATGTGCGCGAGCACCGCGGTCTGCGGACCGCCGATGTCGCGTACACCACCCAGACCGGCCGGACGGCGATGGCACACCGGGCGCTGATCGACGCGCCCACACCCGACGGACTCGTCGACGCCCTCACCTCGTTCATCGACGGGCACCCGGGGGCGGGCCTGCGGCACGCGGTCGTCGGGCCGCGGACCGTCGCCCGCACCGAGGCCGTACCGGCACCCCGCACGTTCGACGAGGCGCAGACCGCGTGGCTCGCCGGGGCGGAAGTCGACTGGGCCCCGTACTGGGACCGGCCGGGCACCCGGGTACGGCTGCCCGCCTATCCGTTCGCGACCCGCCTGCCGGACACACCGGCGCCGCCGCCCGTCGCCGACGACCCCATGGAGGCGTACCTCATCAAGCTCTACGCCGAGGTCTCCGGGATCCCGGGAACGGAACTGCACCCCCGGGTCCCGCTGGAGAGCTACGGGCTCAGCTCACTGATCGTCAACCGGCTCAACGCCCGCATCGAGGCGGACCTCGGATACACCTCCCGCACACTGTTCTTCACCCATACCGACCTGGCGGGCGTCGCGGCGGCGCTCACCGAGCACACCGGCACGCCGCGCGACACCGCACGCCCGCTGTCCGGAGTCGGCCCGCAGGACGCCGTGGACGACACCGCCCACGTCGTCGGCCCCGAGGACGTGGACGAGCGTGCCATCGCCATCGTCGGTCTGGCAGGCCGCTACCCGCAGGCGGCGGGTCTCGGGGAGTTCTGGGCCAATCTGGCGGCCGGACGCGACTGCGTGGGGCCGATCCCCGAGCCGCGTCGCCGCCCCGGCTGGCCGGTCGACATCATGTGGGGCGGCTTCCTGGACGGCGTCGACACCTTCGACCCACTGCTGTTCGGCATCACGCCCCGGGACGCGGCCCTGATGGACCCCCAGGAACGCCAGTTCCTGCAGACCACCTGGGAGGCGTTCGAGGATGCCGGCTACAGCCGGGAGCGGCTGCGCACCCGGCACGGCTCACGCGTCGCCGTCTACGCGGGCTCGATGTACAACGAGTACCCGTTCTTCGGGGTCGAGCGCTCCGCCGCGGGGGATCCGACCGACACGGGTTCGGCGATCGGAGGCATCGCCAACCGGGTCTCGTACTTCTACGACCTGCACGGGCCCAGCATGACCGTCGACACGATGTGCTCCTCCTCGCTCACCGCGATCAACCTCGCGATCCGCGATCTGCGCCAGGGCGACTGCGAGATGGCCGTGGCCGGAGGCGTCAATCTGTCGCTCCACCCGAACAAGTTCATCCAGCAGCGCCGGATGAAACTCACCGCCTCCGGCCTGCGCTCCCGCAGCTTCGGCGAGGGGGGCGACGGCTTCGTCCCCTCCGAGGGCGTCGGCGTCGTCGTCCTCAAACCCCTGCGAGCCGCACTCGCCGACGGTGACCGGGTACGCGCGGTCATCCGCGGCTCCGCGGTGGTGCACGCGGGCCGTACCAACGGCTACATCGTGCCGAGCCCGGTCGCGCAGGGTGATCTCGTACGACGGGCGCTCGACGACGCCCGCGTGGACCCGACGACCATCGGCTACGTCGAGGCGCACGGCGCGGGCACCGCGCTGGGCGATCCGGTGGAAATCGACGGGCTGGTACGCGGCTTCGCCGAGGCCGGGCCGGAACCCGGCAGTGTCCGCATCGGGGCGGTCAAGTCCAACATCGGGCATGTGGAGGCGGCGGCGGGCATTGCCGGGCTGACCAAGGTGGTTCTGCAGCTCGAACACCGCACGCTGGTGCCGTCGTTGCACGCCGAGCGGCTCAACCCGAACGTCGCCTGGGACGAGGTCCCCTTCGCCGTACAGCGGGAACGGGCCGACTGGCCGGCGCCGGCGGACGGCGGGCCGCGGCGTGCCGGGCTCAGTTCGTTCGGCGCGGGCGGCACCATCGCCCACGCGGTCCTGGAGGAGGCCCCCGCGCCCGTCCGGCGTCCGCACCGCCCGGGCCCGCGTCTGGTGGTGCTCTCCGGCTACGACGAGGACCGGCTGCGCGAAGTCGCCGGACGCCTCGCCGACTTCGTGGCCGCCGAGGGCCCGGAGCTGATGGACGTGGCGCACACCACCCAGACCGGCCGCGAGCATCTTCGCGAACGACTTGCCGTGGTCGCCCTCGACACGGCCGATCTGGCCGCACAGCTCCGCCGGTTCCTCGCCGGTGAGCCGGGCGACACCCTTCGTGGCCGGGCCCCGGCCGGGGCCCGAACGACCGGCCCCGTTCTGCCGGAGCCGGGCGACACCGCGCCCGATCCGCACCGCCTGGCACAGCACTGGGCACAGGGCGGCACGGTGGACTGGGCAGCCCTGTACGTGGCCGACCGGGCGGCGGGCGCCGCCCCGCGCACCGTCACCCTGCCGACCTACCCGTTCGCCCGGACCCGCTGCTGGGTCGCCGAACCGCCGGGTGTTCCCGGGTACGTCGCGGCGACCGGCAGTGCGTCGATCACCGCGAAGGACACGGCCCCGCAGGAGCCCGTTCGGACGGTCCCCCTCTGCACCAAGGTCTGGGAACCCGCCGTCACCGGCGGCCCCGCGACGGCCGCGGTGCCGCCGGACCCCGCGTCCGGCGGAATCGTCGTCTGCCTCACCGACCGGCGGTCGGGACGGACGGCCGAGGCGCTCGCCGCGACGCTGGGCGGCGACATCCGGATCGTGCACCCGGACGGGACCGGTACCCTCCCGGCAGCGGAGCGGGTGACCGGCTGGATCGACCTGTGCGATCTCGAAGCCGAAGCCGAAGCCGAAGCCGAAGCCGAAGCCGAAGCCGAAGCCGAAGCCGACGGGGACTGGCACACCCGCCTCGCCCTGCTGCAACAGCTCCTCGCCGGACGGGCGGGCCGGCCGCTGCGGATCGTGCATCTGACGCGGGGACTGGTCGACCTTCCCGGCGGCGCCCCGAGCCTCGCCGGAGCCCGTACAGCTGCCTTCGTACGCGTGCTCGGGGCGGAATACCGCTCGGTCATCGCCACCACGGTGGACGTCGGCGACGCGGCCCCCGACGACATCGCCCGGTATGTGGCCGACGAATGGCGCAGGCCCAAGGGCATCGGCGAAGTCAGCTACCGCAAGTCCGTGCGATATGAGCCGAAACTGCGTCCGGTCACCGTCCCGGGCACCCCGCTGCGGCCCGACCCCACCAGGACCTATCTCGTCACCGGCGGCACCCGGGGGATCGGGGCGCGCGTCGCCCGGCACCTCGTGGACCGCGGGGCCACCCACATCGCGCTGCTCGGCACCCGGCGGCACGCGGAGGCGGACGCCACCGTGCGCGAACTCGAACGTGCCGGGGCGCGGGTGTCGCTGCACACCGGAGCGCTCACGGACCGGGCCGCGCTGCGCGCGTTCCTCGACCGGGCGCGCGCCGCAGGCGGACCCCTGGGCGGCGTCGTGCACTGTGCCGGAACGGTCGGCGGGGGCAGGCCCGCGTTCGTCCACAGGACCCGGGACGAGATCTCGGCCGTGCTCGAACCGAAGACCGACGGCCTGCAGATGCTCGAGGAGCTGTGCCGCGACGAGCCGCTGGACTTCTTCGTCACCTTCTCCTCGATCTGCGCCTTTGTGCCCAGACTCGCCTCCGGGATGCTCGACTACGCGGCCGCCAACGGCTTCATGGACTATTACGCCGGCTACCGCCGGAGGCTGGGACCGACGCCCCTGCGTTCGGTCGGCTGGACCATGTGGCAGGACAGCGGTTCCGGACGCGGCGGACCGAACGTGTGCGCATCCGTCGGACTCGCCGCGCTCGACGACGAATCGGCTCTGCATGTGCTCGATCAGGTCCTCGCGCTTCCCGGCGGAACGGTCGCCGTCCCCTGCCCGCCGCTGCACGACACCGTCGACAGGGACGCCCTGTTGCGCGTCGACACCGAACTGGAACCGGCCGCCGGACCGGCGCCCGCTTCCATGCCCGTGCCGGGGCCCGCGCCTGCCGCTGGGGTGCCGCGCTGGCTGTCCGGACTGTTCTCGGCCACCCTCGGTGTCCCCCTCGACGACCTCGACCCGACGACGGAGTTCGGCGACCTGGGCGTGGAATCGGTGATGCTGGGGGAGCTCCTCGAAGGCATCGAGGAGCGGGCCGGCCGTCAGCTGGAACCGGCCATGCTGCTCGACCACCCCACCCTGGAACGCCTCTCCCGCCGGCTCGCGGAACTCGGCATCACCGGACCAACAGCCACGGAGCAGGAACCGGCGCCGGAGCAGGTCACCCCACCGGCACCGGTGTCGGCGCCCCTGCCGTCACCGGAACGGATCCCGACCGCGGTACAGCGCCCCGTACCGCAGGACTCACCGGTCGGTTCCGGCGGCGCCGGGTCTCCCGGACCCGATGAACGGGTCGCCGTCATCGGCATGGCATGCCGCTTCCCCGGGGCACCGGACGTGGGGGCGTTCTGGGAGAACCTCACCGCAGGACGCGACTCCATCACCGAAGTGCCCCGGTCCCGCTGGGACCCGGACCGCCATTACCGGGCGACGCCGCAACCGGGCACGAGTCTGAGCCGGTGGGGCGGATTCCTCGACGGAGTGGAGAATTTCGACGCCGGCTACTTCGGCATGAGCGACGCCGAGGGCGCCGCGCTCGATCCCGCCATCCGGCTCTTCCTGGAGGCGGTCGCCACCGGTCTGAGCGACGCCGGGTACGAACCGCACGAACTGCGGGGCGACGACATAGGGGTGTTCGTCGGCGGCCGTACCTCCGACTATGCGACACGTGCCGGTCTGCACCAGCAGATCCTCCAGTCCGACCAGCACTTCATCGCCGCCCATGTCGCCCACCATTTCGACTGGCACGGCCCCAACCTCGTGGTGGACAGCGCCTGTTCGTCCTCACTGGTCGCTGTGCGCCTGGCGATGCAGTCACTGCTGGCCGGCGACTGCACGACCGCGGTGGTCGGAGGGGTCGAGCTGCTGCTCGACGAGCGCCCGTACCTTGAGTTCAGCGCGGCCCGCGCGGTCTCCCCGACCGGCAGATGTCACGCCTTCGACGAGAGCGCGGACGGCTTCGTCCCCGGCGAGGGCTGTGGGGTCGTGGTACTCAAACCGCTGAGCGCCGCCCTGGCCGACGGCGACCGCATCCATGCGGTCATCGAGTCCACCGCGGTCAACAACGACGGTCAGACCATGGGCAGGACCACGCCCAACCCCGCAGCTCAGGCAGCCGTGGTCCGGCGCGCGCTGGCCAGGGCAGGGAGGACGGCCGGGGAGATCGGCCTGATCGAGGCGCACGGCACCGGCACCCTCATCGGTGACCCGCTGGAACTGCGCGCCCTCACCGATGTGTTCAGGGAGAGCACCGACGCCACCGGGTTCTGCGCGATCGGCAGCGTCAAGTCCAACCTGGGGCATCTGCTGGCCGCCGCGGGTCTGGCCGGGCTGCTGAAGGCGGTGCTCTCCGTCGAACACGGGGTCCTGCCGGCCACGCTGTTCTGCGAGAACCCCAACCCGCGCTTCGATTTCGCCCGTTCGCCGTTCTATCCGAACACATCGGCACGGGACTGGCCGGCCGGACGTCCACCGGTCGCGGGAGTGAGCTCCTTCGGGCTCGGCGGCACCAACGTACATCTGATCGTCGCCGCTCTGGACCCGGACCGGCACGGCACCTCGCCCGCCACCGTACGGGCGCCACTCCCACCCCCGCCGCTGCGCCCGAAGCGCCTGTGGCTGGACCGGCATCCGGTGGCCGAGGAGACGGGCCCCACGCCTGTCTCCGGATCGCTGACGCCGACGGCGCCGGACACCGACGCACCGCTCGTACCGTCGCTGCTCCAACTGGACTTCATATGAGCGGCAACGGCCGGCGCGCCTGGCTGTTCACCGGTCAGGGTTCCCAGCGCAAGGGCATGGGCGCCCCCTACGCCGACCTGCTGCCCGGCCACTGGGAACTGGCCGACCGGCTGCTGGGATTCTCGGTGCGGGAGGCCTGCGCGGCCGACTCCGCCGGGCGGCTGCGCGACACCCGCCATCTCCAGCCGGTCATGTTCGTCCTGAACGCTGTCGCCGGGCTGGTCCGGCTGGAGCGGGAGCCCGCGCCGGACTTCCTGGCCGGGCACAGCCTTGGCGAGCTCAACGCCCTGTTCGCCGCGGGCTGCTTCGACTTCGAGACCGGTGTACGGCTGGTGCGCCGCCGGGGCGAGCTGATGGCGCGGGCCTCGGGCGGCTCCATGGTGGCGGTGGTGGGTCTGGCACCGGAGCAGATCGACGCGCTGACCCGGGCCGACCCGGGCGACGCCGTGGAGGTGTCCAACTACAACTCGCTGGACCAGACCGTGCTGTCCTGCCCGCGCGCGGCCGTCGCCGGGCTGGTGGACCGGGTCGCCGAAGCCGGTGGCCGCGCGGTCCCGCTGAATGTGAGCGCGTCGTTCCACTCCCGCGACATGGCGGCCGCGGAGGAGGAGTTCCGCGAGTACCTCACCGGAGTCCCATTGGACGATCCACGGATTCCGGTGCTGTCCAACGTCACCGCGCGTCCGCATCGGCCCGGCACGGTCGCCGCACAGCTCAGCAGACAGATACGCCGACCGGTGCGGTGGCGCGAGTCGATGCTCCATCTGGCCGCCGAGGGCGTCCGGGAGATCACCGAGATCGGGCCCGGGAGGGTGCTGACCGGATTCTGGGAGTCCGCGCGCGCCGAACCGATCCAGGTGAAGCCGCAGAGCCCACCGGAGCCGGCCCCGCCACGCGTACCCGTACCGCCCCCACCGACCCCATCGGTCGCTTCCGCCTCAGCCGCTCCCGCCGCTTCCCCTGCGGCCGGCCCGGCACGCGCCCTCGATCTCGCCCCGCAGGACCTGGGTTCGGCAGAGTTCCGGGAGGACCACGGGGTCCGCTGGGCCTACGCGTCCGGATCGATGTTCCGTGCCATCGCCTCCACCGCCCTGGTCGCGAGGATGGCCAGAGCCGGGCTGCTCGGCTTTTACGGTGCCGGAGGTGTCACTCTGCCCGAACTCGCCGACGCGATCGGGACGATCCGCGCCGACGCCGGGCCCGACGCCCGGTTCGGAGTGAATCTGCTGCACGACCCGGAGGACCCCGCACACGAGGCCGCGACGGTGGATCTCTGTCTCCGGCACGACATCCGCAGCGTCGAGGCAGCCGCTTATCTGCGCGTCACCGAGCCCCTCGTGCACTTCCGGTTCAGCGGCGCACACCGGGACCCCGACGGCACGCCGGTGGCGGTACGGCACGTCGTTGCGAAGGTGTCACGCCCCGAGGTCGCCGAAGCGTTCGCCCGCCCCGCACCCGCCGCTCTGGTCGCCCGACTGGTCGCGGACGGCCGACTGACCCGCGAGGAGGCCGAGGTCGCCGCGCTGCTTCCGGTCGCCGGTGACATCTGTGCCGAGGCGGACTCGGCCGGTCATACCGACGGGGCCGCCGCCATGACCCTGATGCCTGCCATGACCCGGCTCCGGGACGATGCCATGCGGCAGCACCGCTATCCCCGGCGCATCCGCATCGGCGCGTCCGGCGGCCTCGGCACCCCCGAGGCGCTCGCCGCCGCGTTCGTGCTCGGCGCCGACTTCGTGGTCACCGGTTCGGTCAATCAGTGCACGGTGGAGGCCGGAACGTCCGACACGGTGAAGGACATGCTCGCCGGCCTCGATGTGCAGGACACCGCGTACGCACCGGCCGGCGACATGTTCGAGTACGGCTCCCGGGTACAGGTGGTGCGCAAGGGCACGCTGTTCGCGGCCCGCGGCAACAAGCTCTATCAGCTCTACCGTCAGCTCGACGGCCTCGAAGCGCTGGACGCGGGCACGCGCCGCTCCCTGGAGGAGACCTGCTTCCGGCGCCCGCTGGAAGAGGTGTGGAACCTCGTCAGGCAGCGTTACGTGACGACCGGCCGCACCGACCTGGCCGCCGCCGTCGAGCGCGATGCCAAACGGCGCATGAGTGCCGTGTTCCGCTGGTACTTCGGGTACTCCACCCGGGCGGCGATGGCCGGTGACCCGTCGGAGCGGGCGAACTTCCAGGTCCACTGCGGGCCCGCCATGGGCGCGTTCAACCGGTTCGTGGTGGGGAGCGCGCTGGAGGACTGGCGACGCCGCCACGTGGACGGCGTCGCCGAAGAGCTCATGACCGGGGCCGCCGGCGTGCTGGAACGCGCGTCGTGGCATCCAGCAGGAAGTCCCCGATCAGCTCGCTGACCTCCTGGGCCCGCTCGTGCAGCAGATAGTGGGTGGCGCCCGGCAGCCGCACATGCCGGGCGTCGGGGAAGGTCCGTACGGCGTCCCTCAACCGCTCCGGGGAGGCGATGTCGTCGTACTCGCCCCCCAACGACAGCACCGGCACCCGCAGTTCGGCGGCGCCGGCCAGTGGATCGTGCGACCACAGATCGAGGAGCTGAGAGGCGTACCGCAGCAGGGTGGAACCCGTCGCGAACGGCGCGCGCACCTCCCCGCGCAGAGCTGGGTCCACCTGGCGCAGCACGGTGTCCGGATCGATTCCGTCCTCGTCCGCCGGTGCCGCCCCGAACAGACTCATCAGCCTCTCCACCAGATAGGGCTGGGCGGCCAGCGTCGTGCACAGGAATTCGAGATCGCGTTCGTAGGGCGTGTCCAGGCCGTCATTGCGGCCCAGCTGTTTGAACGAACCATTGAGGAAGACCATCGCCCCGATCGCGCCCGGCCTGCGCCGGTACAGCTCCAGGGCGACCCGTGGACCCGTGCACCAGGCGGCGACATGACACGACTCGATCCCCTCGTGATCCATGATCGCTTCGGCGTCGTCGGCCTGGCCCGACACGGCGGACGGCACCGGACCGGTGTCGTGGACGCCCCGCGGATCCCAGGTGATCACCCGTCGGGGCGCGAGGTGGCCGATCAGGCGGTGCCACCAACGGGTGCGGTAGCCCAGGGCGTTGAGCAGCAGCAGCGGTGGGCCGACGGTTCCCGCGGTCAGATAGCTCAGCGGTGCGCCGTCCCGTGCGGTGATCACGGTGGGGGCCCGTTCGCGCAGCTCCTTGCCGCGGGCCCGCACGGTGTCCCCGCGCATCCGCCGGCCCGCCCGCACGGAGCCGATGAGACCGGTGAGCGCGGTTCCGTCCAGGGGCGCGCCGTCCACTGCCGACGCGAGCGGGTGATCCCGGCGCCGTTCGACGGCGGGCCCGCCGAGCTGGTCCATGGTCGCGCCGAGCCGGTCGGCGAGCTGCCGGTCCACCGGATTCAGCTGGGCGGGGTCGTCGACCGCGGTGACGGTGATGCCGTACCCCGTGCTCAGCCGCCGGCACAGCTCGGGCACCGGCACGGGTTCGGCGGCCACCAGATTGACGTACCGGCAGTCCGGCCCGGTCCGTTCCGGGAGGGAAACCAGGGCGTCGGCGACACGGTCCACGGGCAGCGCGCCGAACGCCGCCCCGGGGTGCGCGTGCAGGTGCAGCGGCCGGTCGCGCAGATATCCGGGTGCGCGCTCGTCGAGTTCTTCGCGCACCGCTTCCAGGGTCGTCAGCAGGTGCAGCAGACCGCCGTCGCGGTCGTCGGGCGGGGCGCCCGGCCGGTCGGCCGTCGGATCGGTACGCACGATGTGGGCGACTATCCCCAACTCGGCACACCGGGCGGCCACTTCGTCCTCCCTCGGTTGTCCCGGCCAAGGCCCCTCGGGCAGCGGCCGCGGATGGTTCCCGGCCGGTACCGGCCGGGCCGGACCGACATGGCCGAAGCTGCGGGCATCGAGGTCCGGCAGGAGCGACAGCAGCGTGCGGGTGAGCGCGGCGTCCTGCGCGTCCCCTCGCTCACGGTCGGGGTCGCAGCCGGTCGCCAGACACCAGACCTCGTCCGCGGACACATCCGTGCCGCCGTCGTGCGGCTCCGGCACGAGCATTCCGTCCGGGTCCTTCACCAGCGGCACATGGATCAACCGGGGCCTTGCGTCCCTCCGTTCGTGCGGCGGAAGCCGGGCCAGCACCCGGTCGACCAGATGGCATTCGGCGCTGAGCAGAATCACCTTCGCCGTGGTCGCCGAGAGATAGCGGGCGGCGAGAGCAGTGGCCAGCGACCGCGGGCGGCCGGCGATGAGAACAGGTCCGCGCATAGGCGTCTCACTTGTCGTCCGGGCGGGTGGGACGCCCATCGTGCGCGGCGGTCTCCGCAGCGCACCGCACACATTTGAGCACCGTACGTACCGGCGGTCCGCTTAGCATCGCCCCACTCGCAGGGCGACCACGGGAGAGCGACGTGTGGGACGTGACATTCGAGAAGGTGCTCAGGGCCTCGCTGCGCGGACTGCCCGATCAGGTGGACCTGGAGGCGGACGCGCTGCTGACGCGATTCGGACTCGACTCCCTCGCGACGGTCGGGCTGATCGCCGCACTGGAGGAGGCGTACGCCGTGGTCATCCCCGACGAGGCGGTGAACCCGATGAACTTCCGCACGCCGAGAACGATCTGGACGGTGCTCTCGGCCGCCCGCGGCGAACCGACGGAGGCTGCCGGATGAGCCCCGGCGGTCTGCACACCTGGTTTCTCGACGGCCTGGCGCGCAACCCGCACGGGCCCGCCCTGGCCATCCACGGCCGCGAGTGGACCTACACCGAACTGCACGTGCTGGCCGGGCGGTACGCCGACCGGCTCATCGCGGACGCCGGACGGCCCCCGCGCCGGGTCGGGATACTCGCGGCCAAGAGCATCGAGGCGTACGCCGGTCTGTTGGGCGCGCTCTACGTGGGCGCCGCCTACGTCCCGCTGGGCCCCGAGGTGCCGCTCGCCCGCAATGTCGCCGTCGCGCGGTCCGCGGGCGTCGACGCCCTGATCGCCGACGCGTCGGGCGCCGAGCAGGCCGCATGCCTGCAGGAGGTCGTACGCGACGCACGCGAGCGGGCCGGTGACGACGGGGGAGAGGCGGGCGCGGAGAGCCGCGCGGAGGACGACGACGGGCTGGCGTACGTCCTGTTCACCTCGGGATCCACCGGTACACCGAAGGGCGTACCCGTCTCGCACGCCAATGTCGGCGCCTTTCTGCGGGCCGCCGCGCGGCGCTACGACTTCGACGAACGGGACCGGTTCAGCCAGATTTACGAACTCACCTTCGACCTCGCCGTGTTCGACCTCTTCATGGCGTGGTCGGTCGGCGCCTGCGTCTGTTCGATGACCCGGCTGCACGCCCTCGACCCGGTCCGCGCGGCCCGTCGGAACGGGCTGACCGTCTGGCACACCACCCCCAGCCTGGTCGGCGCCGTCCAGTCCAGGAACGGTCTGCCCGCGGGTGGCCTCGACGGGCTGCGGCACAGCATCTTCTGCGGCGAGGCGCTGCCCGCCGCAACCGCACGCGCCTGGCACCGCGCGGCTCCCGCCTCGACGATCCACAACATCTACGGGCCGACGGAGCTGACCATCGCCTGCACCGCCCACACCTGGGATCCGGAACGTGACCCCACCGACACCGGCACGGTGCCGATCGGCGTGCCGCACGAGGGCCTGGACGTGCTGCTGCTCGGCGAGGACGGCGAGATCCGTCAGGACGTCGGGGAGCTGTGCGTGACCGGCGACCAGATGTTCGCGGGCTATCTCGACCCGGCCGCCGACACGGGCCGGTTCCTGGAGCACGACGGGCGCCGCTGGTACCGCACCGGCGACCGGGTCAGGTACGAGCGCGACGTCGGGCTCGTCCATCTGGGCCGCACCGACCAGCAGGTCAAGATCCGTGGCTACCGGGTCGAGCTCGGCGAGATCGAGAGCGCCGTACGAAGGATCACCGGACAGGACGCCGCGGCGCTCCTTCTCGGTGAACCTGCCGCGGAAATAGCGGTGTTCGTCTTCGGTGACACGCCCGTCGACCTCCCGGCGCTGGCGAAACGACTGGCCGGCGATCTGCCCGGCTACATGGTGCCCGGCCACCTCTGGCCGTTGCCGAAGGCCCCCCTGAACAGGCACGGAAAGATCGACCGCGGAAGCCTGCGGGCCGCAGCGGCACAGCGGCTGGACCGCCCGGCCGGTGAGTGAACCACCTAGGGAAGGACTGGCGGACATGGCTCAGCGGACGATCAACTGCGACCTTCACCTCGCGCCGGACGACTTCATCATGCGCGACCACCGGGTGCACGGGGTGTCCGTACTGCCGGGTGCGGCATTCCTCGACATCGTCCACCGGATCATCGAGGCCCAGGGCTTCGACGGCGCCGGCTGCGAACTGCGCGACATCGTCTTCGCCGAGGCCGTGGCCACGGACCCGGGGACCGGCCGGGACATCCGGGTGACCCTGACCGAGCGGACCAACGGCGACTGGGACGTCACGGCCCGCAGCCGGGCGGCCGTGCCGGACGACCCGCCGCCCTGGCGGGACAACTTCTCCGGCCGCCTCACCTGGACCACCGCGGAACCGGCTCCCGCAGTGGACCTCGATGCCCTGCGGGCGGGGGCCGTGAAACAGCGTGATCTTGCCGAACTGTACGCCCAGGCACGGGCCGAGCAGATCCAGCACGGTCCGGCGATGACCTGCTCGGGCGCCATGTGGGAAGGGCGCGGCTATCTGCTGGCTGAGCTCAACCTGTCGCTGCGCTCGCAGGAGCTGGAGGACGGTTTCCACCTTCATCCGGCCAAGCTGGACGCCGCCACACTCGTCGCGTTCGGGATGACCGGTTCCACGGGTGATCCGTTCATCCCGATGTTCATCGAGCGGTTCCGGGCGAACCGTCGGCTGCGCGGTCGGTGTTACGCGTATCTGCCCGCCCCCGAAACGGCTGCCGCATCCGGCCAGCTGGTCAGCAGCGACTGTCTGATCTTTGACGAACAGGGCTACCCCGTGGCCGAGTTCACCGGACTCACCTGCAAGCGGATCAGGTTTCCGGAACAGGTGACGGCGCTCGTCGCCGCTCCTGCTCCCGCTTCCGTGCCCGCGGCTGCGGGGCATCGGGCCGACGCTCCCGCCACGGAGCAGAACGACCCGGCGGGGGCCGAACCGCCGGCTGCCCCTGCCGAGGACGGCCATGTCGTGCTGTTGCGGGGGCTGGTGGCCGGTGCGCTCGGTGTGACGGCCGACGAGGTCGACACACGCACCGGCTTCTACACACTGGGCCTCGACTCGGTCGCGCTGCTGAAGCTCGGCCAGGATCTGGAACAGCTCATCGGGGAACGGCTCTACCCCACCCTGCTGTTCGAGTACGGGACGGTCGACGAACTCGCCCGTCATCTGGCGCAGACCCACCCGCAGCTCCCGGCCGCCACAGCACCCGCAGGCCCGGCACCCGTCCCTGCCGCCGCGTCGCCCGCAACACCCACCGCCACAGCGACCGCCGAACCGGCCGGGACCGCTCCCGGCACGCCGCGGCCCGCAGTCGTGGCCTGTCGCCCCGTCTGGCACCCGATGGTTCCCGGCCCGGTTCCGGACCGGGAACCGGCCGGCGACGTACTGCTGCTGGGGGCAGCTCCCGAACTCGCCGCCGGACTGCGGGCCCGGATGCCCGCCGGGCGACGGCTGATCGTCGCCGGGACAGGCCCCGGCTTCGCGGCGGACGGCCCGGACTCCTACCGCCTCGACCCGCGCAGCAGCGACCAGTGGACGACCCTCCTGGACCGGCTGGCCGACGAAGGCACGGACACCGCTGCGTTCATTCAGATGCTGCCGGACGACCCGGCGCGCGGGGACCGCGACGCGTTCGACACCGTGCGCGCGCTCGCCGCCGCCCTCGCCTCGCGGCCGCTGCCCGCCCCGGTCGGGGTGCACCAGATCTACCGTTCGGGACACGGCACCCCGCCGCCGCAGTACGCGGCCCTGGCCGCTCTGTGCCGCACACTCACCGCCGAGGTCCCCCGAGTACGCTGCCGCGCCGTCGAACTGGACGTGCCCGCAGGGGCGGAGGACCTGCTCACGGTCGCGGCGGGCGGCATCTCAGGACTGCACGAGCCGCACCTGCGCTACGCGGCGGGCAGCCCGTACGTGCTGCGTCACACCCGCGTCGCGCTCCCCACGCACGCGGATCCGCCGGACCCGTCGTCATCCGTCTATCTGATCACCGGCGCGGGCGGGGGGATTGCCACGCTTCTGGCCGAGCGGCTGGCCCGCGAACCCGGCGTCGGGCTGCTCCTCCTCGGCCGCCGCCCCGCGGACCCCGCTCTGCGCCACCGGATCGACGGCTGGGAGCGACTGGGCGCCCGCGTCCACCACGTCCGGGCCGATCTGGAACGGGAGGACGAGGTGCGTGCCGCGGTCGCCGAGGGCATCGCGCGGTTCGGCCGTATCGACCGGGTCCTGCACTGTGCCGGGGCTACCGATGACGGGGTGTTCTTCCGTGAGGAAGCGGGACGCACCGACCGGGTGCTCACCCCCAAGACCGCCGGGCTGCTGGCCCTGGACGCGGCCACGGAGGACCTCGAACTGGACTGGTTCGTCACGTTCTCCTCCCTCGCGTCCGTGGTGCCGAGCCCGGGGCAGAGCACCTATGCGTACGCCAACTCCTTCATGGACCACTTCGCGAACCGACGCACCGGCCGGACCCTGTCCGTGGCCTGGCCGCACTGGGCAGACGGCGGGATGAGCGTGCCCCCGGGGTCCATCGAGAGCGCCCGGGAGGAATTCGGTCTGTCCCCGATGCCGGCGGCCGACGGACTGCGGACACTGTGGTCGGCACTCGCCACCGGCGAACGCAGGATCGTGATCGGCCACGGCGAAGCGGAACGCATCGACACGGCGCTGCACCTCGTGGAGCACACGGAGCCCGGCGACCGCGCACGGCCGGAGGCCCGTCCGACCACCCGTGACCGGGCGGAGCCCATGGACACCGGCCGGCCCGTCGAGGGCGCGGACGCGGCGACGGACGACATCGCCGTCATCGGCGTCGCCGGGCGCTACCCGCAGGCCGACAGCCTCGACGCCTTCTGGGACAACCTCCGCTCCGGACGTGACTCCGTCACAGAGATCCCCGTCGACCGCTGGGACAACGAGGTCCTCTACGACCCGGAGAAGGGACGCCCCGGGCGCACCTACGGACGCTGGGGCGGCTTCCTCAGCAGCGTCGATCGTTTCGATCCGGCGTTCTTCGGCATCTCGCGCAAGGAAGCCGAATGGATGGATCCGCAGGAACGGCTGTTCCTCACCACCGCGTGGCACACGCTGGAGGACGCCGGATACCCGCCCGACGCCCTGCGCGAAGAGACCGTCGGTGTCTTCCTCGGCATCATGTGGAACCACTACCAACTGGTCACCGGCGGCGCCGGCGATGTCGCACCGACCGCGCTGCACTCCTCCGCCGCCAATCGGGTCTCCTTCGCCCTCGACCTGAGCGGGCCGAGCATCGCGCTCGACACCGCGTGTTCGTCCTCGCTGACCGCTCTGCACCTCGCGGTCGAGAGCATCCGGCGAGGCGAGTCGACCCTGGCACTCGCCGGCGGCGTCAACGTCATGGTCCATCCGCAGAAGTACCTCCAACTCGCCCAGGGGCGCTGGCTCTCCGAGGACGGCCGCTGCCGCAGCTTCGGTGAGGGCGGCACCGGGTACGTCCCGGGCGAAGGCGTCGGCGCGGTGCTGCTGAAACCGCTGTCCCGAGCCCGTGCCGACGGCGACCACATCCACGCCGTCATCAAGGGAACCGGTGTCAACCACAGCGGCCGTACAAGTGGTTTCACCGTGCCCAGCCCGGCGGGCCAGGCGGAGCTGATCCGTCACTCCCTCGCGTCCAGCGGCATCGACCCGGCCACGGTCGGCTATGTGGAGGCACACGGCACCGGGACCTCGCTCGGGGACCCGATCGAGATCGAGGGGCTGGGCCGGGGATTCGGCGACCGGGCGCCCGCGGACTGCCCGATCGGTTCGGTGAAGTCGAACATCGGGCATCTGGAGAGCGCGGCGGGAATCGCCGCACTCACCAAGGTCCTCCTCCAGCTCAAACACCGCACTCTGGTGCCTTCGCTGCACGCCGGAACGCTCAACCCGCAGATCGACTTCGACCGTTCACCCTTCCGTGTCCAGCGCACCACCACCGACTGGCCGGCGCCCGACGGCACCCCCCGCCGGGCCGTGATCAGCGCCTTCGGGGCCGGTGGAGCCAACGCCCATGCCGTCGTCGAGGAATATCTGCCGACCCCCCGCGCCGCCGTCCCGGCCGGCCCGCAGCGGGTGACACTGTCGGCCCGCACCGAGGAGGCGCTGCTCGACCAGGTGCGGGCGCTCGACAACCACCTCGCCTCCCTCGACCTCGCCGGCACCGGTCAAGGCCGCTATCTCGCCGATCTCGCCCACACCCTTCGCGTCGGCAGGGCATCGATGGTGTGCCGCGCGTCGGTCGTGGTGGACAGCCTCGCGGAACTCCGCCGCGCCCTGGCCAGGATCCTGGACGGGGAGGACCGGGAGGCTCGGGAGACCGCAGAGGCCCCCGGAACGCCGGGGGAGCGCGGCGACGCACGGAGGATCCCGCTGCCCGGCTATCCGTTCCAGGAGGAACGCTGCTGGCTCGGCGCCTGGGAACGCGCACACGACCCGTCCCGGCCGGACGCCGCGGCGGCCGTCGCACCGCCGGCGGCGGCCGCGCCCCGCACGGCCCCCGCCCGGCCGGCCGGGGACGGCGGTGTGGAACTGCGGGTGCTCGACCACGGTGTCGGCCTGGTCGTGCTCGGCGCGCCGATGTTCACCGACCGGTTACTGCGTGAACTGACCGACGCCTTCGCGGAGATCGACACCCGCGACGACATCCGCGCTGTCGTGATCACCGGCAGCAACACCATCTTCAGCATGGGCGCCACCCCCGAGGCCCTGGAGGAACTGGCCCGGGGCGAGGGCAGCTTCACCGACGAGCCCGTGGTCTACGGGGCTCTCACCGGCTGTCGCAAGCCGGTCGTCGCCGCACTCCAAGGACACGCGTCGGGTGGCGGCTTCACCTTCGGCATGTACGGCGACGTCGTCCTGCTGAGCGCGGACAGCTCCTACAGCGCCAACTTCCTCAAGTACGGCTTCACGCCCGGCATGGGCGCCACCTACATCCTGGAACACCGGCTCGGCCGGACGCTCGCCCACGAAATGCTGCTGACCGGGCGCTCCTACCCCGGCGCCGAACTGAGCAGACGCGGTGCGGGAGTCACCGTGCTGCCCTCCGCGCAGGTGCTGCCCGCCGCGCTCGACCTGGCCCGCTCCATCGCCGGGCATCCGGCGGTCGCGTCCGGTGCGCTCAAGGCGGAGTTCGCCGGTCGCGTACGGGCGGAGCTGCCCGGGATCATCGACCGTGAGGTACGCATGCACCGGGACGTACTCGGCGAGGAGTCCCTGGACCGAATCCACGCCCGGCACCACACCCGTGAGGAATCCGGCGCAGCACCCGTGGCCCCCGAACCGCGTCGCGCCGACCCGCCGGCCGTCGGCCGCATTCCGCAGGCCCCGGAACCCGTCGACTCCGCCGAGGTGGAACAGGCGGTGCGCGAGGCGCTCGGCGCGCTGCTGTACCTCGAGCCGAAGGAGCTCGACAGCGCCCTGACGTTCAACGAGATGGGTCTGGACTCGGTCGGCGCGGTGGAAGTGGTCAGAGACCTCAACCAGCGCTACGGGCTCGACCTGGACTCCGTCGCCGTCTACGACCACCCCACCGTGCCCGACCTCACCGGTCTGGTGGCCACGGCGCTCGACGAGCAGCGTTCCCTGCATGCCGCGGCGACCGCTCCCACAGCCCCTCAGCAGCCCCCGACGGCCACGCCGGTGGCACCGGCCGCCGGCCCGTTGCCGCCACGCGAACTCCCCGGCCTCCCCGACCCGCGGCAGGATACCCGGCCCCCGGCGCCGCGCCGGGTGCCGCCGGAGGCGGACCTGCCCGCGCCGCCTCCGGCAGCGGGCCCGTCCGGCCCACTCGTCACCCTGGCGCCGCTCGGACGCGGCATCCGGGAACCCGAAGGCGACCCGCCCGCGCCCGCCGCAGCCTCGGCCGGCCCCGAAGCCCCCGAGCCCCCCGCACCCACCCCGGCCCCCGACAGCCCTGTCCCGCACGGCCCCGCTTCCGACGGCCGCACGGTCCCCGACCGCACGTCCGACGGCCGTACCGTCGCAGGCGGCGCCCCCGGCGTGCACACCCCCGCCGACCGTTCGGAGCCGACCGGATCCCCGGAGGCCACGGAGCCGACCGGGTCCTCCGACATCGCCGTCATCGGCATGTCCGGGCGCTTCCCCGGCGCCGACGACCTCGATGCCTTCTGGCACAACCTCGCCGGCGGCCGCAGTGACATCGGTGAGATTCCCGCCGAACGATTCGACTGCGAACCGGACTTCGACGCCCGCCGGGGCGTCGAGGGCAAGACCTACAGCCGGTGGGCCGCCATGCTCGCCCGGGTCGACGAGTTCGACCCTGCGTTCTTCCACCTGTCACCGCTCGAGGCTCGCGCCATGGACCCGCAGCAGCGGCTCTTCCTCCAGGAGTCCTACCGCGCCCTCGAAGACGCCGGGTATGCGGGCGACGGCGGCGAACGGGCCTTCGGCGTGTTCGCCGGGTGCGCGACGAACGACTACACCCAACTGCTCACCGACAGCGGGTCCAGGGACTCGGGACAGGCGTTCCTGGGCAATGCCCCGTCCATCCTCGCCGCCAGGATCGCGTACTTCCTGAACCTCACCGGCCCCACCCTGGCCGTCGACACCGCCTGCTCGTCCTCCCTGGTGGCGGTCCACCTCGCCTGCGAGAGCATCCGGCGCGGCGAGTGCACGGCGGCACTGGCCGGCGGGGTCGCCGTCATGGTCACCCCCGAACTGCTGATCCGTACCAGCCAGACCGGCATGCTCTCGCCGACCGGTCGCTCCGCGCCGTTCGATGCCGACGCCGACGGCATCGTCCTCGGCGAAGGGGTCGGGGTGGTCGTACTGAAACGCCTCGATGCGGCGCTCGCCGACGGCGACCAGGTGCATGCCGTGATCCGTGCCGGCGGCATCAACGGGGACGGCAAGACCAACGGCATCACCGCCCCCAGCGCCGCTTCGCAGGCAGCACTGATCCGCTCGGTGCTGCGTCGGGCCGGACTCGGCGCGGAGGACATCGGTTATGTCGAGGCGCACGGCACGGGTACACCGCTCGGCGACCCGATCGAGGTCAAAGCCCTGACGGAGGCGTTCCGGGCGGACACCGACCGGACCGGATTCTGCGGTCTGGGCTCGGTGAAGGCGAACATCGGACACACCACGACGGCGGCCGGCATCGCCTCGCTGTTGAAGGTGCTGCTGTCCCTGCGGCACCGTCGGCTCGCCCCCATGCCCGGCTTCGGCCGACCCAACGACAAGATCGACTTCGCGGGCAGTCCGTTCTTCCCGGTCACCGAGCCGACCGACTGGCAGCCTTCCGCCCGCGGCGAACGGATCGCCGCGATCAGCAGTTTCGGCTTCAGCGGCACCAACAGCCACCTCCTGGTCGCCGAAGCCCCGGCCCGGCCGCCGGCACCGAGGCCGGACACCGCGGAACGCGTCGTCATCCCCGTCTCGGCCCGCACCGACGCCGCTCTGGACGCGAGCCTGTCCCGCCTGGCCACGCACCTCGACACCGCCCCCGAGGTCGCACTGCCCGACCTCGCCCGCACCCTGTCCACCGGACGCAGACATCTGCGGGCGCGGGCGGTGTTCACCGTCGACAGCGTGGACCGGCTGCGCCAGGCGCTGCGCCTCGCGGCCTCGGGCGCAACCGGTCCCGACCATCTGCGCGGCATGGCTCCGGCCGACCCCGCAGAGCCTTCCGGCACGCTGCCCGGCGACTCCTCGCCCGACCGGATCGCCGCCTCGTACCTGCGGGGCGAGCGGATCGACTGGGAGGCACTGCACGCCCGGCCCGGAACCCGCATCGTCGCTCTGCCGACCTACCCGTTCGCCCGTGAACGCCACTGGCCGGACCGTCCGCACACCGACCCGCGGGACACCCGCACGCCCTCCTGGAGCATCGGCCCCGACGACCCCCTGGTCGACGGCCACCGGGTGTCCGGACACCCGGTCCTGCCGGGGGCAGCGGCCATCGCCATGGCCGTCGAGGCAGCGGACCCCGGACCGCTGAGGCTGAGCTCCGTACGATGGCTGCGGCCCTGCCGGATTTCCGCCCCGCGCGTACTCCACGTCTCCCTCGCCCCGGCGGGTCCGCCGACGCGCCGGTTCACCCTCCACGACGGATCGGGTACGGAGTACGCCACCTGCCTGGCCGCGCCCGTGCCCGCCGGCACCCCTGCGGAACACCTCGACATCGACGCGGCGGCGCGCCGCTGCGACCGCTCGGTGGACGCCGCCCGGCTGTACGCGGACTTCGCCGCAGCCGGCGTCGGCTACGGCCCGCGATACCGCCTGCTCGACGGCGTCCGTTTCGGGACGGACGAGGCGGTCGCCACCCTCGACCCGGCACCCGCCGGCCCGGCGGGCCCCTATCCGCTGCACCCCGCCGTGCTGGACGCCGCCCTGCAGACGGCCGCCGTGCTGCTGCCGGGAGACCGGCCCGCGGTGCCCTTCTCCGCGCAGGAGGTGTGGGTCAACGGCCCCCTTCCCGCCGGGCCGCTGACGGTGCATGCCCAGCGGGAGCGGCACGGGTTCACCGTACGGCTGGCGGATGCCCGGGGAACCGTACACCTGAAGGTGACGGGCTTCTCCCTCCGGCCCGTCGCAGCGCCGGCCGTCGGCCCGCTGGACGGCATGATCCACATCCCGCGATGGCAGCCCGAACCGCTCCCGGACAGCGTGACGCCGACCGGTGCGGACCGCACCGCCGTGCTCCACCTGGGCGGACCGGACGAACTCTCCCGCGCGCTGGTGGCGCGCTGCCCCGGCCGGGACACCGTGCTGCTGAGGGCCGACGCGGACGGTGTCCCCTCCCTCCCCGGGCCGGAGGAGTGCGACGCCCTGTATGTGGTGGCCTGTCAGGAACCCGACGAGGGCATGGCTCCGACCGTACTGGACGCCCTCACCGCCCTCACCGCCTCCCGGCAGGCACACCGCCCCCTCCGGCTCACCCTGGTGGTGGCGGGGGAGGACGACACGGACCCGGCGGCCCGGCTCCCGCACGCCGCCGAGGCCCAGGGCCTCTGCCGGGCGGTGGCCGCCGAGTACCCGCACTGGTCGGTGCGTTGCCTGGACATCGGCACCTGCGCGGGCGACCCGTCCGAACTGGCCCGGCGGATCCTCGCCGAACCGGGCGAGGACCGGCTCGTCGCCCTGCGGGGCACCGAGCGCTATGTGCAGCGACTCGTCCCGGCCGACCTGACGGCCGAGACCACCGACCCCTACCGGGACGGCGGCGTGTACGTCGTCGCGGGAGGCACCGGTGGCATCGGCCGCCAACTGTGCCGCCATCTCGCGGCGACCCGCCGGGCCCGCCTGGCGGTGGTCGGCAGACGCCCGGCCGATGACCCGGCGGTCCGCTCACTCCTGGACGAGGTGACCGCACTCGGCGGCCGGGCCCGCTACTTCAGTGCCGACCTGGCCGACGCGGCGGCACTGAGGTCCGCCGTGGCGGCGGTGCGCGCGGAATGGGGCCCGGTCCACGGCGCCTTCCACAGCGCGCTGGTCCTCCGCGACCGCACGGTGGCCAACCTGGACCGGCCCACCCTCGACGAGGTCCGTCGCCCCAAGACCGACGGTGCCCGCAATCTGTACGAGGCGCTGAGCGACCAGCCCCTCGACTTCCTTCTCTACTTCTCCTCCGCGGTCTCCTTCACCGACAGCGCCGGCCAGGCCAACTACGCGGCGGCGAGCATGTTCGAGGACGCCTACGCCACCCGGTTGCGCCGCCTCGGGCACCCCGTCTCCGTCATCAACTGGGGTTACTGGGGCGGCGTCGGAGTGGTCGCCGACGAACGCTACGCCCGCCGCCTCGCCACGCTCGGAATCGGATCCATCGAGCCCTCCGAAGGGCTCGCCGCCGTGTCCCGGATTCTGTCGTCCGGACTGCCCCAGGCCCTGGTCCTGCGGGCGGAACCACAGGGGCTCGCCCAGTTCGGCATCGGCACCCCCGTGCCCGCCGCCCGCCCCGCCACGGCCACACGCCCCCCGGCCGGACCAGGCGGCGGCACCGACCCACGACTGGACAGCGCACGGGCCGCCTTCACCGCTCTGGACGCCCTGGCCCGCGATCTGGTCCGCCAGGCCATGGCGGGCTTCGGCGGCCTGGACCGGGCGGGCCGGCGGATACCCATGGCCGACCTGATGGCCCTCACCACCGGCACACCGCACCACCGGCGGCTGCTGCGCGCCGTCCTGGAGATGCTGGCCCGCTCAGGCGCCCTGCTCATCGACAACGACGATGTCGTGCCGCTGCGCACCGAGGAACCAGTTGTCCCCGACGTGACCGGTCTGCTGACCGCACACCCGGAGATGGCCCCGCACGTCAAGCTGCTGCGGACCTGCGCCGACGCCCTCACCGACGTACTCACCGGCAGCCGCGCGCACATCGAGGTGCTCTTCCCGCACGGCAGCCTCTCCCTGGTCGAGGACGTCTACCGGGGCCAGCCGATCGCGGACCATGTCAACGGGCTGCTCGCGGCCCGGGTCGCGGACGCCGTGCTGACCGGAGCGGGCCGCCCGGTGCGGGTCCTGGAGATCGGTGCGGGTACCGGCGGCAGCAGCGCGGCGGTGCTGGCCGCGTGCGCGTCGACCGGTGAGGACTACGCGTACTGCTACACCGACATCTCCCCGGCCTTCCTGCGCCACGGCGAAGCGGAGTTCGGCACCCGGGACGACCATGTCACCTTCCGGCCGCTCGACATCGGCCGGGACCCGGCGGAACAGGGATTCGAACCGGGTGGCCAGGACGTCGTCCTCGCCACCAACGTCCTGCACGCCACCGCCGACATCGCCACCACCCTGCGGCACGCCGCGTCCCTGCTGCGCCCCGGCGGACTGCTGCTGATCAACGAGGTGACCCGCGCCTCCGACTACCTGACCGTCACCTTCGGTCTCACCCCGGACTGGTGGGCGGCCGAGGACGAGCAGCGCCGACTGCCCGGTGCACCGCTGCTCAGCCCCGGCCGGTGGCGCGACGCCCTGACGGAGGCCGGTCTGCGCCAGGTGCGGGTCGAGGGCGCCCCCGGCGTCCCGGCCGCTGACCTGGAGCAGTGCCTGATCATCGCCGAACGGCCGCCCACGACCTCCGCTCCCGTGACGCCCGAGATCCTGGCGCCAGAGGCCTCGGCACCCGAGATCCTGACGCCCGAAGTCCAGGCCCCCGGGCTCGCGGACCGAGCGGTCACCACCGCGACCACGCCCGACTACGTACGAAAGGTCTTCGCCGAGGTGCTCGGCTCCCGGCCGGAGGACCTCGATGACCGGGCCACGTTCGAGACCTTCGGGATCGACTCGCTGGTCACCCTGCGGATCGTCGACCGGTTCGCGCAGGACCTCGGCGAACTTCCCGCGACCCTGCTGTTCGAGAACCTCACCATCGAGCAGCTCGCCACCCACCTGGAACGCGAACACGCGGACCGTCTCGGAGTGGTTCTCCGGGCCGCGGCACCGCAGCGGCCGGCACCGGCGCCACTGCCCGCACCCCCGCCCGGAGGCACCGCCGCCCGCGACGGCGACATCGCCGTGATCGGCGTCTGCGGACGCTACCCCGGCGCCCCCGACCTGCCGAGCTTCTGGCAGAACCTGGCCTCGGGAACCACCAGCGTCACCGATGTGCCGGCGGACCGCTGGGACTGGCGCACCCACTTCGACGCGCGGCGCGGCACCCCGCAGCACACCTACGGCCGCTGGGGCGGCTTCCTGGAGGACGTCGACCGCTTCGACCCCGCCTTCTTCGGCATCCTTGCCCGGGACGCCGCGGCGATCGACCCGCAGGAGCGGCTCTTCCTGGAGACTGTCTGGAATCTGCTGGAAGAGACCGGCCACCTGGGCACCCACACCCGGGTACCCCGTACCGGGGTGTTCGCCGGGCTGATGTACGGCACCTACGGGCAGCTCGGCGCCACCCTCTGGAACGAGGGCCGGCTCAGCGGCGCCCACTCCTCCTACTGGTCGGTGGCCAACCGGGTCTCGTACTTCTTCGACTTCACCGGACCCAGCATGGCGGTCGACTCCGCCTGCTCCTCCTCCCTCACCGCCGTCCACCTGGCATGCGAAAGCCTGCGGCGCGGCGAATGCGAGACCGCGATCGCCGGTGGGGTCAACCTGATCCTGCACCCGTCCCACCATGTGTCGCTGTCGGGACTGAACATGCTGTCCGCCGACGGCGCCACGAAGGTCTTCGACGAACGGGCGGACGGATTCGTACCGGGCGAGGGCGTCGGTGCCGTCCTGCTCAAGCCCCTGCACCGAGCCATGGCGGACGGTGACGACATCTGGGCGGTGATCAAGGGAGGGTCCGTCAACGCGGGTGGAAAGACGGGCGGTTACACCGTCCCGAACCCGAACGCCCAGGCGGCGCTGATCACCGACGCGCTGCGCCGGGCCGACGTCGAGCCGGGGACCGTCTCGTACATCGAGGCGCACGGCACCGGCACCGAACTCGGGGACCCGATCGAATTCGCCGCCCTCGCCCGTGCCTTCGCGGAGTCGGGTGCCGAGCCCGGACGCTGCGGCGTCAGCTCGGTCAAGGCCAACATCGGCCATCTGGAGGGGGCCGCGGGCATCGCGGGCCTGACGAAGACGCTGCTGCAACTGCGGCACCGCAAACTTGCACCGTGCGCGTCCCTGGACATCGTCAATCCGAAGATCGGCTTGGCGGGCACCCCGTTCTTCCTGCCCCGCGCGCTGACCGACTGGGAGCCGACCGAACCGGGGACGCCTCTCCGCGCCGGGATCAGCTCGTTCGGCGCCGGGGGCGCCAATGTGCACCTGGTGCTCGAGGAACCTCCGGCACCCGCTTCCCTGCCGGCCCCGACCGCCCCCGTCGGCGAACAGCTCTTCCTGCTGTCGGCCCGTACGCCGGGGCAGCTGGCCACCCACGCGGCCCGGATCGCGGATTTCCTGACCGGGCCAGGCACGGACGTGCGACTCGACGCCCTGTGCTGGACCAGCCAGACCGGACGCCGGGACATGGCCGAACGCGTCGCCGTACTGGCGGCGGACGTGCCGGAACTCGCCGCACGGCTGGCCGCGTTCGCCCACGGTGGGGACGCTCCGGGTCTGGTCCGCGCGTCCGCGGGCCCGTCGGCCGCGCCGCCGGCCGGCACCCGCGATCTCACCGTGCTGGCCGGACACTGGGCGTCCGGCGGCCGACCGGACTGGCGCGAACTGTGGCCCGAACCGCCGGGCCGGATCCCGTACCCGACCTACCCGTTCGAACGCTCCCGGCACTGGACGGACACCCGGACGACCTCCCCGACCCTCACTCCCGCTCCGGCCCCCAGGCCGTCCGACGCGGCCACGACCGAACAGGTCGAGATGCCCTCCGCCGGAACCCCGTCGGGTACGACGCAGTACCTGGTGCCCGAGTGGCGCCCGGAGCGCCTGACCGGCACCCCCCGCGCGCCCGGCCGGGTACTCGTGCTCGGCGCCGGCTCCGGAGCGTCGGAGACCGTGGCAGCGGTGGAGGCAGCGATCCGCGACGCCGGTGGCACGAGCCCGATCACCGGCCCGGGGGAGAGCACCGAGGAACGGAGTGCCTGGGCGCGGGCCCTCGCCGCCGAGGGGCAACTGCCCGACGGCCTGGTGTATGTGGCCGGCCCCGGAACTCTGCCCGAGCAACTCGACGCCGGACTGCACACCGTCCTGTCCCTGACCGCTGCGGTACTGGCGGCCGGTTCGGGCCGGCGGCTGCGGGTCGTGTTCGGCCACATGCAGCCCACGCCCGCCTACGCGGCGGTGTCCGGCGCACTGGCCGCGCTGACCCTGGAACACGGCGGGCTGCGGGCGACCCGGCTGTGCGCGGGCGACGAGCCCGCCACGGCGTCCGACCGTATCGTCGCGGAACTCCTCCGTGAACCCGCCGGGTCCGCCGACACGGTCTCCTACGAGCACGGCGAGCGGCGTCGGCTGCACATGGCGGAGCGGGTCCCCGCCGACGGCCCGGACCTGCACCCGGCCGGAACGTATCTGATCACCGGCGGCGCGGGCGAACTCGGTCTGCGCTTCGCCGCATACCTGGCACAGTGGCCGGTCACCGTCGTGCTGGCCGGCCGAAGCGCGCTCGACCCGGAACGGACCGCCCGGCTCGCCGCACTCGCGGGACCGGGAGCGCGGATCCACTACCACCGCGCGGACGTGACATCCCGCCATGAGGTCGACGAGCTGATCGGCACGGTCACGAGGCTGTACGGTCCCCTGCGCGGCGTCCTGCACGCCGCCGGGATCACCAGGGACCGCAGGGCCGCAGAGAAGTCGCGGGCGGAGATCGCGGAGGTCGTCGCGCCCAAGGTGTACGGAGCCGTGCATCTCGACGAGGCCACCCGGGACGAACCCCTCGACCATTTCGTCCTGTTCTCCTCGGTGGCCGGTGTGTCCGGCAATCTGGGGCAGGCGGACTACGCGTTCGCCAACGCCTATCTCGACGCCTTCGCGGAGGAACGCGAGGGGCGCCGCAGGGCGGGTGAGCGGCCGGGTCGGACCCTGGCGATCGGCTGGCCGCTCTGGGACGGCGGCGGCATGAGCGTGGACGCCGCGACCCGACGCCTCTTCGAGCGTCTGTGGGGGATGGTCCCGATGCCTCCGGAGGCCGGACTGCGCGCGTTCAACCGCGCGCTGACACTGCCCGACAGCCGGGTCATGGTCGTCGAGCGTGCGGCACCGGCGGCGGACTCCGCTCCGCGGCGGGACACCGGGACGGTGACCGGAGCGCTGCCGGATGTGGAACGGACGGTACGGACACTGGCCGCCGCGTTCCTGCTGGTGGACGAGCGTGAGGTGGACACCGACGCCGACCTGATGGAGCTGGGCTTCGACTCCCTGTCCCTGACGGAGCTGGTCATCCAGGTCAACGAGGCGTACGGGCTCGATCTGCTGCCGACCGTGCTGTTCGAGAATCCCACGCTGGGGCTGTTCGCCCGGTACCTGGTGGAGGAACACGGGGCCGGCCCGGACACCACTTCCCTCACCGGCTCCGACACCGCTCGGGAAGACACCCGCCCCGAGACCGCAAGTGAGGGCATCGAAGGCGCAGGTCTCGCCGATACGGAGGCCAAGGAGGCGGACGCCGCAGACACGGGCATCACGGACAGGGGCATCGCCGTGACGGACCTCACCGACACGGCTGTCACCGATACGGACGTCACCGATACGGACGTCACCGATACGGACGTCACCGACTCGGACATCGCCGTCATCGGGATGGCGGGCCGGATGCCCGGAGCCGACGATCCCGATGCCTTCTTCCGGCGCCTGATCGCCGGTGACGATCTCACGGGCCCCGTCCCCGAGGACCGCGCCGATCTGCGGGGCGACCCCGAAATCGCCGATCAGCGCGGCGGGTTCCTGGTCGGCATCGATCGGTTCGACGCCGCCCGATTCCGAATTTCGCCGCGCGAGGCGGCGCTGATGGACCCGCAGCAGAGACTGTTCCTGGAGACCGTCTGGAGCGTATTCGAGGACGCCGGCTACCGCCCCGACCAGCTGGCGGGTACCGACACCGGACTCTTCGTGGGGGTAGCCACCTCGGACTACGACGACCTGATGACCAGTCATGACATTCCCGTTCAGGCGCATATGGCGACCGGCATCGCGCACTCGGTGCTCGCCAACCGGGTGTCCCACCGGTTCGATCTGCGTGGCCCCAGCGAGGCCGTGGACACGGCCTGTTCGAGTTCCCTGGTGGCGCTGCACCGCGCCGTCCGCGCTCTCACGGACGGCGAATGCACCATGGCCGTCGCCGGCGGTGTCAACGCCGTGCTCAGCCCCTCGCTGTTCAAGGCATTCGTCCGCGCGGAGATGCTCAGCCCCGACGGCCGCTGCAAGACCTTCGACGCCGCCGCCGACGGATATGTCCGGGGCGAGGGCGTGGGCGCCGTGCTGCTGAAGCCGCTGCGGCAGGCGGTGGAGGACGGCGACCACATCCACGCGGTGATCAAGGGAAGCGCCGTCAACCACTGCGGTCGTACCGCCTCGCTCACCGCCCCCGACCCGGAGGCACAGGCCCGGGTCCTGGTGAGCGCGTACCGCCGTGCGGGCGTCGACCCGCGCACCGTCACCTATCTGGAGAGTCATGGCACCGGTACCCGGCTGGGCGACCCGATCGAGATCGAGGGGATGAAGAAGGCGTTCACCGAGCTGTACGAGGAACACGCACTGCCCGTGCCCGCCACCCCCCATGTGGCAGTGGGCGCGGTCAAGACCAACATCGGCCATCTGGAAGCCGCTTCGGGCATGGCTGGGCTCCTGAAGGTGCTGCTGTGCCTGCGGCACGGATGGCTGCCGGGCAATCTGCACCTGGACACCGTCAACCCCTACCTGCGACTTGACGGCTCGCCGCTGCGGCTGCTGGAGCGGGCCGAGCGCTGGGAAGGCGTGCCGGACGGAGACCGTGCGCTGCGCAGGGCGGGGGTGAGTTCCTTCGGCTTCGGCGGCAGCAACGCGCATGTCGTCGTGCAGGGGTACGACGACGCGCGCCCCGCCGAACAGGACCGGCGCCCCCGGGTGTTCCCGCTGGCCGCACCGGACGGCGAAACGCTGCGTGCCTACGCAGCCCGGCTGGCGGACAGCATCGGGCGTGAACCGTCCGCGCCGCTCTCCCGGGTGGCGTACACCCTTCAGACGGGCCGTACGGTGTTCCGCGTCCGCCACGCAGTGGTGGCCGCCGATCGGGGCGAGCTCCTACGCGCCCTTGCGGAGCTGGCCACCGGCCCGGTGCCCGAACCGTCCGACATCCCGGTGCCGGAAGCCGTTCCGGGGCCCGGTGATCCGCACGCCGTGGCGGCAGCCTGGACGGCCGGGGCGCAGATTGCCTGGGAGGAGCTGTGGACCGCGGTTCCGGGCCGTACACCGCTGCCCGGAGTCCCGTTCACCCGTACCGCACACTGGTTCACCGTGCCCGAACCGGACGCTTCGCCCACACCGCCCCCGGTGACCACGGCGGCCGCGATCACGGAGCCGCGACGGGTAGGGGGCCGAGTGGTCCTCACCCCGGCGTACACACCGCCACACGCCCCGACAGGCACCAAGGGCCCGAAACGGGCCCCGAGCAGGACGCGGATCATGGCCCCGAGCGAGACCCCGGTCGAGGACCAGAGCAAGTCTCCCGTCGACGACCAGGACAAGCCCCCGGTCGAGGTACCGAGCACCCCATCGAGCCCGGCCCCGGTGACCGTCCGGACGCCCCGGACGGAATCCGTGCCCCTGGCCGTCGACACCGTCGCGGGCCGCGCACAGCAGCTGGTGGCCTGCGGATACAACCCCGTGCTACTGCCGGCCGCCCAGGTCCCCTTCGATCTGATCACCGATTCGTGGGCGGAGCGCGACCACCCCTCGGTCACCCGCCGGATGGCCGACATCACCGCCAGGTCGTTCAGCCGGCGCCAGGACATCGAGCAATGCGGCGCACCGTGGTTGCCCTTCAAACGGATCGTCGCCACACCCTCCGGACGGGCAGCCGAAGCCCTGCTCTGCAGGCTGTGGCCCGGCGAGCGCGGGACCGTTCTGCATGACGGGGTCTTCCCGACCTGGCTGTACAGCCTGGCCGGGAACGGATTCCGGCCGGTGGAACTGGCCCGGCCGGACACACCGCGGCAGCCCTTCCGCTCCGATGTGGATCTCACCGCGCTGCGCGCGGCGCTCGCCACGTCCCCGACGCCCGTGTCCTTCGTCTGCCTGGAGGCGGGCAACAACGCGGGCGGCGGCCACCCGATCTCCTGGGGCAATCTCACCGAGGTCCGCCGGACCCTCGGCGGTGACATTCCCCTCGTCATCGACGCGACGCGGATCGTGGAGAACGCGTTCCGGGTCCGCTCCGACGAAGCGGACGGTCCGGACGGTGATGTGTGGGACGCGGTACGCGACTTGCTGGCCACCGCGGACGTGGTCACCCTCAGCATGCCGAAGGACTTCGGCATCGACTCCGGCGGTCTCCTCGCCACGAACCTCTCCGAACTCACCGACCGGCTGGACGGCGAGCGGGCCGACCACGGGCCGCAACTGCACGCATGGGGCCGCCGTGCCCTGGCGGTCGCCGCGAACGATCTCGACTGGGCGGCCGACCGGGTCCTCGAGCGGATGCGGCACACCGCCACGTTGTGGGAACACCTCCACGACGCCGATGCCCCGCTGGGCGGACCCGCAGCCGGACACTGCGTCGTCCTCGACGTCAGCCGACTGGCGCCGTACGCGGAACTCCCCGAGCCCGTACCGTCGTTCCTGGCCACGCTCTACCGCGAGACGGGTGTGCGCGGCGGCCCGCACCTGGGCGGCGGCCCCGAGGCCCAGCTGGTGCGGCTCGCCGTTCCGGTCGGTCTCACCGACGCCGAGACGGACACCGTCGCGGACCGGGTCGCCACGTTCCTGACCGGCCCCGCCGAGCCGATCGTCCTGGCCGCGGCCGGCGGCACCGCCGATCAGGTACGCGCCCCCCAGGCCCGCTACCGCCTCGGCACCCGGGATTCCGCGGAAGCCCGCCCCGTCCCCCACGCCCACCCCTCCCGCCCGGCGCCGGATGCCGGGACCGTGAACAACCCCAACCTCCAGGTGCTGCGCGAGGCGGCCCCCGACGTGGAGGTACACATGGTCCCCGTGCCGGGCGGCGAGGCCGAGGTGTTCGTGAGGGGCCGAGGACCCGCCGTCCTTCTGATGCCACCGTTCAATATCGGCGCAGGGCTGTTCGTGGAGCAGTTCCGTGGGCTGAGCGACCGCCACCGGGTGGTGGCGGTGCACCGTCCCGGAGTGGGCCGTACCCGGGTGACCGGCGGACTCGGCCTGGAAGAGGTGTCGGCCCTGCACCGGCACGTCCTGGACGAGCTGGGCATCACCGGCCCGGTGCACGTCGTCGGCGCCTCGTTCGGCGGCCTCCAGGCGCAGAGCTTCGTACTCGCCCATCCCGAGCGCGCGGCCGGCCTCACTCTGATCTCCAGCTCCCACCGGTTCGCCAACCGTCCCGGCGGCGTCGCGAAGCTGGCAAGGGTCGCGGCGGAGGACCTGGACGCCGCAATCGCGGGCAGCGGCTCACACCGACTGGCGGACGCCCGCGACGACCTGCTGGACATGCTGCTGCGCAGCGAGAGCATGGACCCGCACACCGGCATGCGCTATCTCGACGCCTTCGCCGAACACGCCGGCACGCAGGACAGGTTGGCGGACATCAGCACGCCCACGCTGCTCATCCACGGTCGCTACGACACGGTCGTCCCGGTCGACACCGTTCAGCTCCTGCACCGGCTGATCAGAGACAGCGAACTCGTGGAGATTCCCGACGCCGGACACTTCCCCGGACTCACCAGCCCCGGCCGGGTCAACGAGATCCTCACCGAATTCTTCGCCACCCACCGAGCCGTACAGCACATCGGAGAACCGACCGACGGGAGCAGACCATGACCGACCTGTCCCAGACCGACGACGAGCACATCCTCACCATCATCCGGCGGCGCGCCGCAGAGGTGGTGCCGACCACCGCCGACGGCGCACCGCTGTCCGCCGACAGCAGCCTCGCCGCGGCGGGCTGCAACAGCATCGACAGGGCGGAGATACTCGCCCTGGTCATGGAGGACCTCGGCGTCGTCGTGCCGCTCGACGAGTTCGAACGCTCCCTGACGCTCGGTCAGGTCGCCGCACTGATGCGGAAACACCGGTGAGCCCCGCCTCGTCACGGACCTGGGTGACCGGCCTCGGCGTGCTCTGCGCCGCGGGCCGGGACCCGGCCGGGTTCACCGGTGCCCTGCGCGCTGGCCGTACCGGCATCACCCGCCGCGAGACCGGTGCCTCGGACGAAGCCGGGTGGCCCGACCGGAGCGCCGTGATCGACGGATTCGCACTGGCGGACGCACTGGCCGGCTGCGAGGGACTGTCCGCCGTGCTGCTCGACTCCGCTCGGCGCAGCGTGGCACGCTCCCCGTACAACATTCAGGTCGCCACGGTCGCGGCGCTGCAGGGCTGGCTCTCCGCGGCCCTCGACGAGTCGCCCGCGCCCCCGGCGCGTACCGGAGTCGTGGTGGCCGGATCCAATCTCAACGGCGGCTACGCATGGCGCCAGCGGCAGCGCTTCGAACGCGACCCGGCGTATCTGCCACCGACCTTCGCCCTGCACTACCAGGACACCGACCACGTCGGGACGCTGAGCCAGCTCCTGGGCATCCGTGGTGAAGGGTTCACCGTCGGCGGGGCTTCGGCCAGCGGCAACGTGGCGATCATTCAGGGCGCCCGGCTGATCGAGTGCGGGGCGTTGGACGTCTGTCTCGTCGTCGGGGCTCTGACCGAGCTGTCGCCCATGGAGCTGCGCAGCTACTGCAATCTGCGCGCCGCCGCCGCCGGGGACGCGGCCACGACGGGATTCGGGGCACCGTTCGACACCGGGCACCGAGGGTTCGTACCCGGCGAGGGGTGCGCGGTGCTCGTGCTGGAATCGGAGGCATCGGCGCGTCGACGGGGTGCGCCACCGCTCGCCGAGCTGAGCGGATACGCCCAGCGTCTCGATGCCAACAGGCTGGCGGATCCCTCGGCGGACGGTGAGGCGGACGCGATGGAGGCGGCCGTCGAACGGGCCGGTCTGTCGCCTGCGGACATCGACTACGTGAACGCGCACGGGACCGGAGCGCCGCTCGGGGACGCGGCCGAACTCAAGGCGCTGCGAAAGGTGTTCGGGTCTCGGGGCCCCTGGGTGAACGCGACGAAGGCGTTGACCGGACACTGCCTGTCGGCGGCCGGTGTGGTGGAGGCCGTGGCCACCGTGATCCAGCTGCGGGACTCCTTCGTCCACCCCACGGTGGGCCTGACGAGTCCGGTGGACGCCTCGCACCGCTTCGTCGGCCCCACGGCGAAGGGCGTGCCGTTGCGGCACGCCCTGTCCAACAGTTTCGGCTTCGGCGGGATCAGTACCAGCGTCGTGTTCGGCGCAGCTCCCGCTTGAGCACCTTGCCGATCGGCCCGTGCGGCAGCTCGTCCACGGCGACGATCCGGTCGGGCAGCTCGCCCGCCGGCAGCCGCTGTGCGAGGAAGTCCCGCAGAGCGTCGGCGGACCCGTCGGGCCCTCCGGACCGCAGCCGCACGGCGGCCACCATCAGCGTCCGCCCGTCCGGACCCGGCGCGCCGAACACGGCGGCCTCCACCACATCGGGATGCCAGTACAACTCGTTCTCGGCACGCAGCGAGGAGACGGTGCGTCCCTCGCGGGTGACGACGTCGGCGGCCCGGTCGTGAAGGGTCAGTATCCCGTCCGCGTCGAGGGAGCCGACGTCGCCCATGTGTGTCCACCCGTCCCGGAACACCCGGGCGGAAGCTTCGGGATCGCGGTAGTAGGAACGGGGCGGCGCGGGGGACGACAGACAGATCTCGCCGACCTGCCCGGGTGGCAGGGGGGAGCCCTCCGCATCCACGATCTTCACCCCGGTCTCCCGCCGGGGCTCACCGACCGTGGCCAGTTCCGGCCGGCGGAAGTACTCCGGGTCCTTGTGCTCGTTCCAGGGGTCCGTGATCAGGGAGGTGAGCGCGGGGGAGACTTCGGTGGATCCGTAACCGATGATCATCCGGGTGTCGGGGAGCGCCTGCGACAGCTTGTCCACCATGCCGAGAGGCACGCTGGCCGAGCCGAACATCAGCATCGTCAGACAGGTCAGATCATGGGTGTCCAGCACACCGTCGGCCAGCAGTTGGATGGCGACGGAGGGCGGCAGCACCGCCAGTTCCAGCCTCGGTCCGGCGATGGCGGCGGCGATGCTCTCCGGATCCGAACGGCCCAGCACATGGATGGTCGAGTCCGTGGTCAGGGCCAGAACGAGCGCATTGTGGCCCGCGTTGGTGCCCAGCGGAACGGCGCACAGAATGCTGCCGACGTCCTGGAAGAGATGTCCCCAGGCGAACGTCGGGTACGTCAGGTTCGCGTGGCTGACGGCGACCGGTTTGGCGTCACCCGTCGTGCCCGAGGTGTAGAGGATGTCCGACAGTTCGTCGCTCGTCACCGCGGGCGGCAGGATCTCGGCCTGGCCCGAGAACTCCGCCCGGTCCGAGAACTGCGACGACGTCGAGCGTTCCGACGGCTCCGACAACTCAGCAGCGGCAGGCGCACCGTGTTCGAACCCCGGCTCGGCCCACCACGCACCGTCCGGTGGCTCACTCCCGGCCCCGTGCAGTACTCCGGAGGCGCCGCAGTACGTCAGCCGGCGCCGGATCTCCGCGGCCCCGAGCCGCGCGGTCAGCGCGATCGCCGTGCCGCCCGCAAGATACACGGCGACATGACCGACGGCGTACCCGATCCAGTCGTTTTCCGCGTAGTACAGACCGATCCGGTCACCCGGCCGTACTCCGACGGTTTTCAGTCGATGGGCAAGTGCACCTGAGGCGCGTATCCATTCCCCGTATGCCAGGGAGTCGGTTCCGTCGACGACCAGGGCGATATGGTCCGGTTTCTCCTTCGCGCGCTCGAGGATGAGCTGCGGGACCGTCGGCGGCACTGCGGAGATTTCGGTCATGAAGTGAACGTAGGGCGCATGTTTGTGCGCCTGCTGCTCACTTTTGAGTGGTAGCAGCACTCAACTCGGGATTGACACAGTTCAGTTGGACCGACATCCTCACCAACGCGAATCAGAGTGAGATAATCGAGGAGGTACGGACGGTGGTTGTCCCTCAGCCTGAAGGACCCGAGGCAGTATTACCGCGAAATAGAGTGATCGCGACCGTCGGCGTATTGCTTGCGCTGGCACTGACATCAATTGACCTGTCCGTGGTCGGCGCGGCCATGCCCAAGATCACCGAAGACTTGGGTGGGCTCCGGCTCTACTCCTGGGTGGGAGTCGGCTATTCGGTGGCGGCGGCGGTGATCCTGCCCATCGCCGGTAAGCTCGGTGACCTCTTCGGTCGCAAACCCTTCCTGCTCACCGGCCTGGTCGGGTTCCTGGTCACGTCCTTTCTGTGTGGCGCCGCGCAGTCCATGACCCAGCTGGTGATCTACCGGGGTGCGCAGGGCCTGTTCGCGGGCATCCTGATGGCCAACATCTACACCGTGGTTGCCGACATCTACACGCCGGAGCGGCGGGCGCAGACGCAGGGGATCTTCTTCAGCGTGGCCGGGCTGAGCATGGTGATCGGACCGCCCATCGGCGGTGTCATCACCGACAACCTGGACTGGCGCTGGGTCTTCTACATCAATGTTCCGATCCTGCTGCTCTCCGTGCTCGCGATCATGGCCGGCGTGCCGTACGTGAAGTCCCGGTTCAGCTGGCGCGACATCGACTTCCTCGGAGTGGCGCTGCTGATCGTCGGCCTGGTGCCGATCCTGATCGGTCTGAGCCTGGCGGGTGACGGTCATGCGTGGACGTCGGCCGAGGTGCTGATCCTGCTCATCGGCGGAGCCGTCATGCTGGTGGGCTTCTTCCTGGCCGAAAACCGCGCGGAGCACGCGATCGTGCCGCTCTCGCTCTTCCGCGGCAACCAGTTCTCGGTGCTGGCGGTCATGTCGTTCTTCACCGCGTTCGCGATGATGGGAGCGATCTTCTACGTACCGCTGCTGATGCAGGGCGTACTCGGATCCAGCGCCACGTTCGCGGGCAGCCTGCTGAGCCCGATGATGTTCGCCCTGATGATCGTCCCGCCGATTGCGAGCAAGGCGATCACGGCCGTCCCCCGCTACCGGATCCTCGGCGCCCTCGCGATGGCTCTGGTCGCGGGCGGTCTGTTCCTGCTCTCGACCGTCGACACGGGCAGCGGACGCGGATCCACGGTGGTCGCGATGATCCTTCTGGGCATCGGCATCGGCATCTCGTTCCCGATGGCGACGATCGTGGTGCAGAGCGCCGTCGCGAAGGAGATGATCGGAGTCGGCACCAGCCAGATGCAGTTCTGGCGGATGATCGCCGGCCCGGTGTCCCTCGCGCTGATGGGCTCGATCCTCTCCCTGCAGCTGGGCAGGGACGCCACCGCCGCCGACTCGGTGCCGCCCGCACAGCTCGCCGACGCGTTGCACACGGTGTTCCTGACGGCGACGTTCATCGTGCTGATCGGGTTCGTGGCAACACTGTTTCTCAAGGAGGTCCCGGTGCGTGCCATGCCGAGCATGATGCGCCGGAAGAAGAAGCCGCAGCCAGGGGCGGCCGGCGCCGAGGCGGCACCGGCGCCACAGGCCACCGAAGGGTCCGCCGGGGCCCCGGGAACCGTGCGGCGAACGGAGGCGGGGGAGGCCTGACACTGCATCCACGCAAGGCGTACGGGCGGGCCGGGTGCCCGCCCGTACGCATGCCCGCCGCCAAAGGGCTGTCCCGTAATCCCTGGCGGGCGCACGACGCCGGCTACGGCACCTCGCCGCGTTGTCGGAACGCCCGAATACACCCAGTATGAGGACGCTCCTCCGCCTTGCGATGCACCGCATCCGACGCCCCGCGCTGATCCACCAGGGATTACGGGACAGCCCTTATGCGCAGTCTTGAGCAGGAATTCACCACAGGCATCATTACGCTCACCCTCCAATGGCCGCTCCCCTAGGAGGAATCCGGATCATGGCGGAACGCGCAGAGGTGATCGTCATCGGTGGAGGCCAGACGGGTCTCGTCACCGCCTACTACTTGGCCAGGGCCGGCATTCCCTATCTGGTTCTGGACGGGGAATCGCGGGTGGGCGACGCATGGCGAAATCGCTGGGATTCGCTGGAGCTGTTCACGATCGCCCAGTACTGCGAACTCCCGGGTCTGCGTTTCCCGGGGCGGCGCGGCCGGTTCCCCGACAAGAACGAAATGGCCGACTATCTCGAAGAGTTCGCTCGAACCAACAGGATCGAGGTTCGCCTCCGCACCGAGGTCACCGCCCTCGACAAACGTCCCGGCGGCGGATTCCTCATCGAGACGAACCAGGGCTCATTCGAGGCCGAACACGTGGTCATCGCCACCGGCGCGCAGCGACTGGGCAATGTCCCGCCGGTATCGAAGAAGGTCGGCGCAGAGGTCTTCCAGGTGCACACCGGCGACTACCGCAATCCGAAGCAGATTCCCGGCAGTCGTGTCGTGGTGGTCGGCGCCGCCAACTCGGGTGCCCAGATCGCCACGGAACTCGCGAAGACCCACCGCGTCACCCTGTCGCAGGGCTCCCCGCTCCCGCACTTCGGGCGCCGTTTCCTCGGCATCGGCATTCACTGGTGGGGCGACAAACTCGGCATCATCAAGAAGCCGCTGATCGGCGAGAGGGACCGGCTGCACAAGAAGACGCTACTGGTCGGCCCGAGTCTCAAGACGCTGTCCAAGCGGCACCGGTTCACGCTCGCCGGACGCACCGTCGGAGCCGAAGGCCGCACGATCCGCTTCGAGGAAGGCACCGAGACCGAGGTCGACGCGGTGGTCTGGGCGACCGGCTTCCGGTACGACTTCAGCTGGATAGGCTTCCCGGCACTGGACGAGCACGGCGTACCGCTCCAGGACCGCGGTGTCACCGGCGAACCCGGCATGTACTTCCTGGGCCTCCAGTGCCAGTTCTCGTACGGCTCCGGGCTCATCTGGTGGGTCAAGGACGACGCCCGGTACGTGGTCAATCATCTCGACGACAGGCGTCGCGCGCGGTCCGGCAAGACTGTCGGCTGATGGCCGGGCCGCCATGGGAGAGGGGCCGACGGCGCCCTGCTCGCGGCGGCAGGACATGGTGGGCGATGCGTCTGCTCTGGCACGACCTGGCACGCGGGTTCATCGCCACCGCGGGCATCTTCGGGCACTACACCGCTGAATACCAGTTGCTGATGCGCCCGTGCGCCCAGGATCCCGCCCCGGAAGCCCTGCCCGCCCCGGAAGACACCCGAGGCGCGCTGCGGCCGCCGGAGTTCCCGGCGGGTGGCGACGTGCCCCCCGGCTCGATGAGCGGTCCGCCACCCGGCCACCCCGAGCGGGTCGTCCCCGGCAGCCCGCCGTCCGACGAGGAGCGCGATCTCTGGACGCGACTGCGCGGTTGATCGTCCGGCTCCCCCCGGACGGCGTCGGAGGCCCGCACCCCACGGGG